>JAYTTC010000559.1:0-4446 GCA_043745255.1 Verrucomicrobiales bacterium | reverse complement strand
CCGGGTGAGATGGCGGATGCGGATTTTGGGTATGTCGGTGGTGCTCCCGGCAAGATCAACCTCTACGTGGGAAAGAAGGCGGTGAAGTTCAATATCCCGGAAGTGGAGGCGGTGGAGCGGCTGGTGGACCTGATTCGCGAGCATGGGAAATGGGTGGAACCGGAAGCAGGGAGTGAACCCTCGACCGTGAGCGCTGAGGCGACATGGCTCTGATCGATACCTGTTCCGCAGTTCAACCGGAGTTGTGTGGATGAACCGCGTTCGAAACTTGATGGCCCTGCTGTGCGCCAGCCTGCTGCTTGCGGGGTGGAAGGCTGACGCCACCGAACCAGCGCCCGCGGGCGTCGAACGAAAGCGGATTGTCTTTCTCGGGGACAGCATCACGGCGGGCTATGGACTGGATCTCTCCGAAGCGTACCCCGCACTCATTCAACAGAAGCTCAACCGAGCGGCGCTTCCCTTCCAGGTCGTGAATGCCGGCTTGAGTGGAGACACCACCACCGGGGGATTGCGTCGATTGGATTGGGTAATGAGACAGCCGATCGATGTGCTGGTGGTGGCGTTGGGAGGAAATGACGGACTTCGAGGAATCCCCGTTCAGCTCACCCACTCCAACTTGGTTGCGATCCTCACTCGAGCGAAGACTCGCGATCCGCAGATCCAATGTGTCCTGGTGGGAATGCAGATGCCCCCCAATCTAGGCCAAGATTACACGGACGCATTCCGCGTCCTGTTTCCCAAAGTGAGCGAGGAGACCCATGCTCAACTGATTCCTTTTCTGCTCGAGGGAGTCGGAGGGAAGCCCGACCTGAACCAGGCCGATCAAATCCATCCCACCGCGGCAGGACACAAAATCATCGCGGAAACCCTCTGGAAAGCACTTCGCCCGGCGCTCGACGCGAGGGTGCAAGCGATAAAACCCATACCCAGCGCTTCCGACACCTCCTTGCGCGGTTCTTGATTGTGTTATGAAGTCCTGCCCTACCCAGTTGTTTCGGGTATTTCGCGCGATTGGCCTTCTTGCCCTGCTCCTCGCGTCCGCCTTTGCCGAAGAGACTTCCATCCCTGTCACTCGCGCTCGCCTGGTTCAGGGAGGCAGGGTGAATCTTGGAGAACTCGCCCGACGACCCGAGCTCGCCACGCTTCACGCAACCCGGCAGAGAACTCCGCCGATTCGCAGGATGCCGCCGGAAAACCTTCCTGTGCCCGCGGGTGCGCTCCACCAACCTGCTTTAGCCGCATCGGGTCGTCATGCCGGTCGCCCAATCCTCTCGTCCCGGGTCGGAGGCACGGTGCAATTATCAGACCTGCTTCCCTCCCCCGCCCCGACAGCAAGCTTCCAGGGACTCGACGATGACGGCTCGGCATCCGCACCCGATACGTCCGGAGCGGTCGGACCGGCGCATGTGATGACCGTTCTCAACAGCCAGATCCGAATTCAGGGTCGCGACGGAGTTCTGGTTCTCACCACCACTCTCGATCGATTCTTCAGCGTTCTTGGCGACAACGTATTTGCCTACGATCCTCGATGTGTCTACGACCCCTATGGTCAACGTTGGATCCTCACTGCCGCCCTCGATCCGGATCGAACCACTGCCGGGATCGCTCTCGCTGTGTCGCTGTCCTCCGATCCAACCGGGGATTGGTATCGCTATTCCGTGGGACTCGACTCGCGCGACGCGTTGTTCGCGGATTCCCCTGGGGTCGGATTCAATGTTCGCTGGATCGCAGTGCAGGCAAACGTCTTCAACCAAGCGTCGGGCGAGTTTGTGGAGTCGCAAGTGCTGGCATTCGACAAAGGAGATGCTTATGCCGGAGGCAGCGGGGCGTTCGCCCGATTTCATCTGGCAGCCGCCGACTACGGAGGCAGCCAGATTCCAGCGACCACAATGGATCCATCCCTCGAGAAGCTCTACTTAGTGAAGAGTTGGAACGGCAGCTACGCCGAAACCGCTGCGTCGAAACCGGAAGGACTTCTCCGCCTTTTCACACTCTCAGGAGCAGTGGGTTCAGAACAACTCACCCCCGGAAGCTTCATCAACACCGGCCAGGAAACGTTTGACCCTCCCTTTACCTGGGCTGATTCCCTGGTGAGCGGTGCCGATCTGGGGATTCAGAACGGGACGACTCATCGGATTCAGCTGGGCGACTCTCGAATCCAGAGCGTGCTGTACCGGGGAGGAACGGTGTGGTGCTCGCAGACCGTGCTGCTACCAGCAGCAGCCCCCACACGTTCCGGAGTGCAATGGTGGGAGGCGTTCGAGGATGGTCGACTCTTCCAACGCCACCTCGTCGACGATGCAACCGGCCAGTGGTCGTACGCCTATCCTTCGCTGGCAGTGAACAACCACTACGATGCGCTGCTCGGTTACAACGGTTTCGCCTCCGCGATCTTTCCGAGCGCTTATTACCGTTTCTATCCCAGCGACGGCACCTACAACAATCACAAGGCGAGCGTTTGATGCACGCGGGCGAAGGGACGTACCTGGAACTGTACCAGGGACAGAATCGCTGGGGCGACTGGAGTGCCACTTGCGTCGATCCTCTGAACGACGGTGCGTTCTGGACCTTGCAGGAATATGCCCTCTCCCCTGTCCCAACCGACGCCGGGCGTTGGGGAGTCTGGTGGTCCCAAGTGGTGCCTCCCTATGATCTGCGTGTCGACATCACTCCTAGCCCGGCGCGTGTGGCGGTGGGCCAACCCTTCACCTGGACGCTCACGGTGAGCAACGCGCTGTTATCCTTTGCTTATGACGTGCGAGCCACGGTTCCCCTTCCGCCGGGCTTCGCGTTTCAGTCCGTCGAGACCACGAATGGAACCGTGTTTCTGAGCAACAACATCGTCTACGCGCGCTGGGATACGGTAGGGGTCGCGCGGCAGAAGTGTGAGATCCTCGGGTACGCGAATGGATCCGCGACGAACATCGTCGCGACAGCAACCGTGATCGCGTTCGGAGGGGAAGCGGACGGCCGTTCCTCCTCAGGATCCGTCAACCTGGTCAATGCCCCGCCCCTTCTCGCGCCAGACCTCGAGATCACTCCCGTGCTGTCGAGTGGAACTCTCATTCTAAGTTGGCCGGTGGGTTACTTGGGAATGCAGTTAGAGGCACGCCACACGCTGAACGGGGGACTGTGGAGTCCGGTGAGCGAAGGCGCACGAGTGAAAGGAAGTGTGTGGGTGGTGGAGCTTCCGACTGGACCCGGAGAGCGTTACTACCGTCTGCGTTGGACCGGCAATTGATAGGAGACGCAAGGCTGGCGATTAACGCCCTGGGGCGTTGGTGTGACCCTGGAGGGGGAGCAATTCACCGGCGGTAGACTGGCGCGGGGCGTAGAGGCCCGGCCCGAGATGGGAGAGCGGATCCGCTTTCTTCACACGACTCGAAGGCCGGACCAAGGACCACGCCACGATCAAGACCACCACTACCACACCGAGGCCCGCAATAATTCGCCAGTCGAGGCGCGAGAGCTGGAGCATCAGCCAGTCGACCGCTCCGCTGGCTGGCGGAGTCAGCGGAGGAGGGCCGCTCAGCTCCTTGGAGGTGGAGAATTCCTCGTCCAACTGCTTCATCAACGTCGGGACGTCGAGCTTGAGCAGCTTGGCGTAGGTGCGGATGGAGCCGCGAATATACACCGGGGCGGGAAAGATCGAATAGTTACCCGCTTCCAGTGCTCGAATTTGATCCGTCTTCAGTTTGGTGACATCGACCACTTGCTGCAGGGTGATATTTGAGGCTTCGCGTGCCGCGAGAAGTTGTTCAGGGACGGTAGGCATGATGGGGGGGAGGGCGGTGGGCCGTTGGAGCGATTACGGGGTGATCGCGAGCCGTCCTTCCGTCGTCTCCTGATGGATCAAGACGCCCTGCTGTTTGTACGGCTTGAGAATAAAATGGGTCGAGGTCGAGAGAACGCCTTGGATGGTGGCGAGTTTTTCCGAAACGAAAGTCGCCACTTCACGAAGACTACCTCCCTCCAGCAACACCATGAGATCGTAGGTGCCGGACATGAGATAGCACGACTGCACCTCCGAATACTTGGCGATGCGTTCGGCCAGACGGTCGAAGCCGCCGCCGCGCTCAGGCGTGATCTTCACCTCGATGACCGCTCTCACCTTTTCCGAGGAGAGCTTCTCTTCGTTGAGGATGGTCCGGTAGCCCAGGATCACCTGATCCTGTTCGTATTGTTTAATCTTGGCGGTAACCTCCGCCTCAGAAATTCCCAACATCGCCGCCATTTGGGCAGATTTCAGCGACGCGTTGTCTTTTAAGAGTTGCAGCAGCGGGTCCATGACCGGGGAAGAGTATGCAGCGAGGGCCGAAAGGTGAAAGGGATTTTACGCGCAATCCATGAGGAAGGGTGCAATTAAAAGTGGGTGAGATCTGGATCCTTGGAGAAAGCCTGAATGGGTCGCTGCGTGAGCGCGCCGCCCACTTCAGCGGCCGCGAT
>JAYTTC010000558.1:0-4454 GCA_043745255.1 Verrucomicrobiales bacterium | reverse complement strand
TCTTAATGGAGGCCTCCTGGCTCTTGATCAGGGTGAACCAGAGCCCAGCGGAAATGATGACCGTCGCCATCGCCACCAGGAGCATCCTATCTCTCTTTTCTTTACTCAGTTTCTTCATGGAAGAGTCCTCTTACCGTGTCTTCTCCGGATAGGTGGCCTGGAGCGTGAGAGTGACATAGGGGTTGGCTGTGGCACCGGGCCCGTCCTTCTCGCTCTTTTCAGTCTGTGGCGCTGAGATGCTCAGCAAGGCTACCTGGTTGATCCCCACGGACGAGTTGGTCGATCCGCTGACTTGGGGACTGGTGAGAAACGCTTTTAGCTTGGCCACCTGGTCGCCGGGTGCCGCGCTCCCATCCCGAGCGTCGATGACCAAAACCGCGCGCTCTGTCGCCGTGGCCGGCTTGCCCGGCAGCGCAGCCGCTCCCGCAGCGTCAGGTTTCCCTTTCACCTCAGCCTGTTGCAAAAAAGTCTGTTCTCCGCGCATCCGCGTGATCGAGATCCCCTCTGTTCCATCGAGCAGATGCTGTATCTGGTTGAGAGTGTTTCCCCACAGAAAGCGATTGGTGGTATAGCGCTGCAGCAGCACCAGATGATCCTCGGCCTCCAGGGCACGGCGGCGATTGTCCACCGTCGCCTTGTGGTCGTTTTCCATCACTCCCCACTTCGACTTAAGGCTGGCAAACTCGCTGTTGACGCGCATGGCTTGAACCTGGAGAAGCGAGCTCCAGACCAGGACAAGTCCCACGACCACCACTCCACCCAGGATGGCGCGCTTGACTGGGTCGCGGCGGCGCGTTTCATCGGCGGCTTGGGCTTCACTCAGAAGATTGAGGCGAATCGGCATGGCGTGGCAGGTTTAGAAAGAGGCAACGGCAGACCCGATGGCGACGGAGAGCTGCGGACCGAGCTGCTCCACTTCGGGGACTTTCGCGGCGGGTACCGCGACTTGTAGGAAACGCGTCGGATTCCAGCTGCGGCACGGAACCATTAGTTCGTTTTGCAAGGCCTGAATGATGATCTCGTTTCGCGCCGCCCCGCCTGAGATGAAAACCTGCGTGATAGGCTTGTCGTGTTGGTGTTCGAAAAAATCCAATGAGGCTCGAAGCTCACGGCCCAAGGGGTTCATGACGGACTCCAGGGTCGGCTGAACCTCGCTGGGCATCCCGATCTTTATCCCTTCGGCTTCCGTAAGACTGATTCCCATTGCTTCAGCAAGGCCTGCCGTCACGCGCTCTCCGCCCAGGTTCACCAGGCGGTTCAAGACCAGCTCACCCCCATCGAGGATAACAATCGAGGAGTGGTGAAAACCGAGTTCCACCAGTCCGACGACTTCCTTGTTGAAGGAGTCAGGCTCGACGCATTCGAACGCATTGGCCGGTCCGATCAGGCTGGGAACGATGTCCTCAACCACCAGGCCCGCGAGCTTGGCAGCGTTCTGGATCGCAACCACCAGTTTGCGTTGTGCCCCGGTAACCAGAACTTTGTATTTCTGTTGAGAGCTGCCTTTGGATCCCTCCTCAGGTGCGGTGACCTGGCGGGGCGGCAGATAAAAGCAGTCGAAAACGTAATCGCTGAAGTCTTGCTGGAGATAGGTCTTCGAGTTGAGCCGAAGCATCTGTCGAACATCCTCTGGGGCCATCATCGGCAGCTCGATCTGCTTGAGAATCGATTCCTCTACCCCCAGGGCTACGGTTAGCTGTTTGGTGCGCGGGTTGCCGAGCGCTTCCACGACAGCTTTGAAATGTTCCGCTAGCGCTGCGACATCGCGCGCTTGCTCCGCCTTCGGCGCGTCAACTAAAGCGAAATTGATCAGGTTCCACGCTCCGCCCTTCCGCTGGAGGTGGACCGCTTTGGTCTGACATCCACCGAGGTCCACGGCGAGCACCTGATCGCGACGTTTCGAACGTTGTCTATGCAAAGGCAAACCCATACGCGATCGCGGTTCAGCAGTAGGGATGCCAAGACCGGCAAACTCAGGATTCACTTCGACGAGAAGAAATATTGTCTCTCTTCTGGACAGTTCCCGATGAACCAATGCGTTCGTCGGTGAGGCGAATCAATACCCTTACATAAGGCCCTATTGACAGGGGTCGAATGCACTTTATTGGCACTTAGAACCCTGGAGGATAAAAGGGGAAACGCTGTGGATTTTACCTACTCAGCGGAGAACGTTTCTGCCGCTGAGTTCGTTCAGAGCGGAGCTCACTTGGGCAGACTTTGAACCACTGTCCAACTGCGGGACAGCAGGAGTCCCTTGTTCGTCTCGCCTCGGGACAGAGGTTGAAGGACGCAGGTCGCTGCGCTGAGTGCCCTCAGCCCAGACCGATTCCATCGCTTTTTGGGTTTACCTCCTGCCACGCGCGTTGTTCTCTCTTGTCTGCGCAACGAAACGCGCAGCGATCAACATGAAATACCTCATTCCTATTCTCACCGTTCTCCTCACTCTCACGCTGGTTCAGTCGGTGTCGGCTGGAGACGATGCCAAGAAAGCCAAGAAGGAAGCCAAGAAGGAGGCGCGTCGCCTTGCCGACGTCGGCAAGGTCATGCACGTGGTCACCTTGAAGTTCAAGGAAGGCACCACGGAACCCCAGATCGAGGCGGTGGTGAACGCGTTCCGCGATCTCCCCGCCAAGATTCCGCAAATCTCGTCCCTGGAGTGGGGCAGCAACGTCAGTCCGGAGAAACATGACAAGGGGTTCACCCACTGTTTCGTGCTGGCCTTCAAGACCGATAAGGATCGCGACGACTATCTGGTCCACCCCGATCATAAGGAATTCGGCAAAGTGCTTGGCCCGGTGCTCGGAGACGTCATGGTCATCGACTTCGTCGCCAAGAAATAGGGTCGCGCGAGACTTCGTCCGGCGGTGAGCCCGCGAACCTGGAACCGCGGACGGCATTGATTCAAGCTCACAGAAGGACGAGAGTCGGGTCGTGGGAATCAGCGCCAAGCAATTCGAAGAGCTCCAGAAGCGGGTGGAGGGTCGGAAACGTCCCACGAAGGCTGCGGCGCAGGACCTCGATGCGGCTCCGCGCAAACGACACGACCTGATCCTGGGTGTTGATCCCTCTCTGCGCGGGACCGGGTACGGAGTTGTCCGGCTCGGCAAGCCCCATCCGATCGCCATCGCCCATGGGACGATCTCCTGTCCTGCCAGCTGGACTCGGTCGCGCTGCTTGATGAAGATCGCACAGACCCTGCGCGAGGTGTTGCGCGAGCATCTGCCGGAGGTTTGCGCGATCGAAGGCTTATTCTTCGCCCAGAACCTTCAAACCGCTTTGATCATGGGGGAAGCGCGGGGCGCGGCGCTGGCGACAGTGGCGGAAGCAGGTTTGGACATCTTCGAGCTCTCTCCTCGACGCGTAAAACAGGCCATCGTCGGGTATGGAGGCGCGCAGAAGTTGGCGGTCGCCAAGATGGTCCAGCGCCTCCTGCACCTGGAAGAACTTCCAGACCCAGACGCGGCCGACGCGCTGGCGATCGCGCTGGCGCACGGGCAGGAATCCTCCCGCCTCGCTCTGTCCAGGCCCAAGCAGATCTGAACCCGGCCCCGCGGAGGTCGCCGACGCCCTTGTCTTTCTGCTCACTCCGTTTTACCCACTTCCCAGCGCGGCCGTTGTGGTTCGACTGCTCTCCCGCGACGATCCGCGTCAATTCGCTCTCAGTTTTCACTGGATACCGAACACCCGCTTTGGTATGCCATTCCGCCATTCCGCCATGCGGGTTGTTCTCTTGAGCCTCCTGTGTGCGGATTTGGGAAGCCCTATGGCTGATGTCCTGAACAAGGCAACAGTGCTGGTCCTTAACCGAAACTGGCAAGCGATCAACATTCGCACACCAGCGGATGCGTTTTGCCAGATGGCTTCAGGCACCGCGACGGGGCTCGAAGTCAACGGCGAGGAGGACATCACTCCGATGACTTGGGATCAATGGATCAAACTTCCGATTCGATCTCAGGATAATTCCGTTCTCACCGTCCGAGGCCCTATTCGAATTCCTAGTGTGATCGTGGCGGTGAATTACTCTCGAGTACCGATGCGACGCCCCAGCCTGAATGCGCGGGCGATCCGCGAGCGGGATGGGAACCGGTGTCAGTACACCGGCTTGGTGCTGAGATCCGACGAGGGAAGTATCGATCATATCGTGCCTCGCTCTCGGGGTGGAAAAGACACCTGGGATAACTGCGTTTGGTCCAGCAAAGAGATCAACAACCGCAAGGGCAACCGGCTTCCGCAAGAGGCGGGGCTGAAGTTGATCCGGTCGCCTCGGCCTCCGTCAGAACTGCCTGTGACGGCGTTCATCAGAAACTATCACGGCATAGCCGATTGGCGATTTTTCGTGGCAGACTAACCTGCCTTCATTTTTTACTGGCGGAACGGACGCCGCCGGTAATTTTTTCTGCAACTCAGGTCCGTTCATCGCGGCAAAAGAGGTTCGATCTTCATCGAATCAAATC
>JAYTTC010000557.1:0-16934 GCA_043745255.1 Verrucomicrobiales bacterium | reverse complement strand
CGCTTTCGGGTTCCAGCTCCCCTGTGTCGGGGCGAAATCGGAAATCTCGCGAACCGACGGGCACTTCCTGGTTGGCGCGGGTCGAGCGGATTTTATTGCCGACTCCGTGATTGCCGTGATGTCCGCCGGCAGCGCAATACACCCAGCCATCGAGTCCCCAGCGCAACCCATTCGCGCGAAGTTGCTGGTTGCCTTCGAGCAAGCCGGTGACGAGGACCTCGCGCGTGTCTGCCTTGCCGTCGCCGTCGGTGTCGCGAAAGAAAAGCAGCTCTGGTGGAGCGGTAACGAGCAGTCCATCGCGCCAGGTGAGCAGCCCGGTGGGAAAATTGAGACCTTCGGCAAAGACGGTTTGTTTGTCGTAGCGCCCATCCCCGTCCGTGTCCTCCAGGATCCGAATGCGTCCTCCGGGCTTGCCCTTGCCATCCATGCCGAGAGGATAATCGGCCATCTCGACCACCCAGAGCCGTCCGTCTGGAGACCAGTCAATCGCCACCGGGTCCATCGTGAGTGGCTCGCTTGCCACCAGCTCCACCCCGAATCCGGGGGTCAGGTGAATTTTACGCATGGATTCAAGCGGAGAGAGCGGGGGCGAGTCAGGCAAGGGCACCCCAACGACTGCAGATGCTGGCGGGTTCAGTTCGGAAGCCTTGTAATGAGCCGTGATCTCGTCGGGGGTCAGCGCGCGGGTGTAGATCGCAGCCTCATCAAGCTTGCCCTCGAAGTTGAACTGGCCGTCATTGCGTCCGCCGAGGAAGAGGGTGTTTTCGCCTGCGGGAACCGTAGTGTTGAAGGCACCTGAGATTTCGGGTTTCGCTCTGCCATCGAGATGCACGCGCACCAGATTCCCTTCGCGCACCAGCACGACATGATGCCATGCACGTAAAGCCAGCGTCGTGCCGCCCACAAGCACCTCGTTCCGTTCGTTCCCGTTGAAGAGAATCAGTTTGCCGGCGAGATCAGTGCCGTAGGTACCTCCGATGCCTAGATGTTCACCCCGGGCCATCGGATCCTGATCAGTGCCGCGCGAGCAGAAGTACCCCGTTACGGGACGGGTGTCGACGGGGAGTCCATTCCAGAACCAAAGTTCGACGGAATAACTCTCCCCGAACTGCAGATGCGCACGAACGCGGCCACCGGCAAAGTGCACGGCGCGGTTGATCTGCGTTCCTGAAAACGCATTCTTTGTCGGCGGCTGAGGAGGTTGATGGCCGATCCGTCCGTCGACTCCGGGCAAGTAGAGCGCAACACCGTCTTCGAAGCTGGCCGTATGCTTGCCTGTCGCATCCTCCGCGGTGGGGATGACCATTTCTTCGAAGCGCCAGTAAGCCTCGGGCTTCGCATCAAGCACGACCCTCGCGTAAGGACCTCGCTCGTCCATCGGCTCGCGTCGCGGACGACCAGAGACCTCCTCGAGCAGTGCGAGTGCGGTTTCGACGAGGCGCGGTTCTGCGTTTGTCTCCAGCCCCGCAGTTCGCGCGGCCCAGGTGGTATAGCCGCCGAGCTTGTGTTGCTCAGGAGGCGGAATGTAGCCCTCGGCTCCATTGGCTAGCTCGATATTGAACGTGGCTGCAAGCGGGCTGCGACGCTTCAGTTTGGTGCCGGTGATGGCGAAGACCTCATTGGGGAGCGCGGCGATTCCCAACTCCCCGATTCGTAGGGCCTGCACCTTCAGCTCCGTGCGAGGACGGTCATGCAGGTAGAGAGCTTCGAGCGCGTAGATCTCGGGCTGAGTTTGCGGAAGCTTGTCGCCGAGCTTGGCAGCCATCCCGCGCGCCCAAGTAAGTCGGGGCTCATCCGGCGCTCGATAGCCAAGTTCGAGTTTTCGCTCGGCCATCATCAGGGGTGCGGAATCCTGCCATCGGATGCCTCTTACCATTTCCGCTACCCGCTCGGCGATCTGCTTCGCGTAGGCGTCGTAGCCGATGTCCCGCGCCGGGGCTCCGTAGTCCATCCACATCAGGTCCCCGCTGGTCCCTTGCGACATAATTCCAACGAAGGAGTCGTCCGCGCCGAGTATCGTCGCCACGTGTCGAGCGAATCGACCATAGTAGTCAGACGAGACTAGCGGAGATCCGTAGTAGTGCTGCGAGTAGTTGGCGAGGAGGGCAAGTGGTTTGCCGTCCGCGCGCTGCACCGCGACGACGGAGAGTTGTGGATCGACCGGCCCGCTGGGGCCCACCGCATCGGGACTTTCATGACCGGGATGCATGTGGGCCCGCACGTTTCGCTCGCCGAAAGGGTCAGTGAGCATCTTATCCGGTCGGCGGATCCAACGTCGGTTGAATGTGTGTTCCCAATCCTCCACTTGAGCCCAACCCACTCGGGCGGGTTGGAGATGATCGACTGCGCCGACGATGGCTTCCGTGATGCGCCCCGGAAGAAACGCTGCGTATGTCGGGTCAGCGCGACTCCCCAGACACCCCATCGCGGACGGTGCCGAGTGGGTATGTGTCGCGGATACGAGCATCCTCTCAGTCGGAATTCCCGTGGCCTTGCTGGCGTCGGCTTTCGCTTTGTCGATCAGCTCACGCGGCATCATACACGTGTCGACCACGCAAAGGACGAGTCGCGTGGTGCCGTCGTCTAGGGCCAAGGCTTTCGCGAAGAGAGGATCGGTCACCTTGTCCGCCGATCTCTCGGTGAACATGGCGTTCACGCGCACCGGAAATCCGGTGGGGGAGATGTCCGCTATATGTGCGCCGGCGCGGAACGAGGGAGAGGCGGAGCGCACGTTGCCTGCAAATCCGAGTAGTACGCAGAGTATGATGCGGAAGAGTGGACGCATGGAGTCATTCAACTCCGCGCTCTGTAGCAGGGCAAGCCTCATGGTCGGGGGGCCTGGCGCACGGGGGTGCCATTAAAAGTGGGTGAGATCTGGATCCTTGGAGAAAGCCTGAATGGATAGCGGCGGTCACTGTTGCAGATAGACAAACCCGGTGACTGAATAGCAGCCTGCAAGACTTACCCCTGCGGACGTGAGTTCTGATGTGGAGCGACGTTCTGAGTCCGACGGCCTGCTAGACAGAGGGGACCGAAACCGTAACTCCGGCCGAGAGGAAATGCAGCCACCGGGCCGTTACCGGCTTTCGATAGACTCGCTCCAGTGCCAGAGCATAGATCTGAACCTGCACTCGATACTCCGCAGCCCTCGCCTCAGCGTCCTCGGCGGAAACAGTGTCGGTCTTCAGATCGAACACCCAAATTTCCTCGGCAAAAACCACCGCAAGGTCCACTTGCCCCTGCACGACCACGAATTCATCCGGCTGCAGTCCTGAGTCCGACCGCATAACGCCTAGGTCCCGCAGATCCTGTGCGGACATTCGAGCGGTGAACGGAAGTTCGCGATGCACATTCCGGCGGGCGCCGCGAATTCGTCGTCCGACATCTGACTGCCAAAAATCCGCCAAAGCATTGATCTCCAACAAGGCGACCTGTTCCTGGGTCAGCAGCCCTGACTGACGCATCCGCTCCGCTTCGTTTCGAAGATCGAGTGCGGTCTCCGCACGACCCAGATCGAGCCATTGAAGAAACAGATGGTGCAAGTTACCGCGCTCCGTGGCAGAGACCGCGGTCGCCGGGTCGCGCTTCGCGGAGGACGCAGTCCGCCGGAGTCGCGTTGGGAACAGGCAAACCGATTCAGAGTCCTCCGCGTGCCGATGTCGGAGCACGGAAACCGTGGTCTTCACCGGCTCTCGAGTGGACGCATCATGACCATAACGCCAGTTCATCTTGCGAAGAACCTCGGGCATTACACTTTCCAGATTGAGCGCTTCCCTTGGAATTTCGTGAATGAGTTCCTTTGATGCCAACGGTTCCGGAATCAACTCTCCCGGAACCAACTCGCCAACGCACCAGCGCAACAGTTTGTTTGCGCCCGCCACGGTATTAGTCCACTCGTTTGGCAGGGTTGTGGCCTGGAACCAGGGAGCGATCCACTGCAAGGCCGAGAGCGCGCGCTCCGCGCGGAGCCGCCCCTCTATCGGCGAGGGAGCGGGGGACTCCTCAGTGTCCCCGCTCTGGAGGGTCCAGTCCTTGGCGGAACCCGTTCCGACCAGAATCAGCAGATCGCGAGCTCGGGTCAGCGCCACATAGAGCAATCGCAGCTCCTCCCCACGCAGCTCTCGCTGTCCGCGACGTGACGCCATCCAGCGCGGCAGAGTGGAGTATTTGATGCGGGTCCCCGGGATCCAGGCCCGGGGGCAGAGTCCGAATTCTTCATCCAGGAGAATGTCCTGGTTGAGATCGCCCATGTTGAATCTCTTTCCGAGATCCGCCACTACCACGATCGGAAACTCCAATCCTTTGCTGCGATGAATACTCATCACTCTCACCGCATCGGAGGCAGGGACCGGAGCTACGTCTAGATCCTGATCGTGTTCGATCTGAGCCTCGACGAAGCGGAGAAAACGAAACAGTCCCTGGCGCTGATAGGGATCGAACTGACGAGCGAGTTCGAGAAATCGATGGAGATTGACCCCTCTCTCCCTTCCACGCGCTTGCGATTCGAGCAAGGCCTCGTAGCGGGTGTCCGCCAGCATCGTCTCAAGGCAACTCGAGATCGATCCCAGTCGAATCAACTCGCGCCAACGTTCATGGCAACCGAGGAAGTGGCGAATTTTGACGACCAGATCGCGATCGACGTATTCTGTTGAACGGGACTTCACGGCAAGGGCGGTCCAAAACCGAACCCTTCGATCCGTCACTCGGATCTCCGCCAACTCCTCCAGTGAGAATCCAAACAACGGGGAACGCAAGACGGCCAAAAGGGGAATGTCCTGCAGGGGATTGTCCAGGAGCTGCAGCAGACTCAGCAGATCGAGCACCTCTTGAGCGGCGAAAAAACCGCCACGAGGAGCGGCCAACGGGACCCCTGCGGTGTGAAATTCTTTGGCGAAGACTTCGGTCTTCGCGCCCGGTGACCGCAGGAGCACCACCATATCGGACCAGCGGACCCCTCGGAACTCCTTGAGCGTGTCGTCCCAAACCAAGTGGGCTGATTGGTGAAGGGCACGAAGCCGGTGAGCCACCCAGCGAGCTTCGCGTTCCGCGACTTGGAGATCCTCAAAGGGCTTGCTCGTCCCACCTTCCTCCAGGTCGTCCTCATTCGCGGTCAATGAAGTGATCACTCGCAGCTCCACGCAAGGAGCATCCCGATGCCGCAGTCTAACCCGGGCCTCGGGATTTCCGAATCGCAGTCGGGCGGATTCGTCGTAACTCACCCCTCCCAACTCGGGATGCATGGAGAGTGCGAAGATCGAGTTGATCACCTCCAAGACTCCTTCACGACTCCGGAAATTCTCGTTGAGATCGATCACTGTGCCCGGCCCGTCGGCACGACGCCACCGATGTTCGTAATCTCGGAAGATCGCTGGATTGGCGAGTCGGAACCGGTAAATGCTTTGTTTAACATCCCCCACCAGAAAGCGATTTCCCTGGCCGTCCTCGCGACTGACCGCCCGCAGAATAGCATCCTGTGCCGTGTTGATGTCCTGCACTTCATCCACGAAGACGTGGGTGAATTTAACTTGCGTGCGAAGCGCCGTTTCGCTGGGCACGGACTGGGTTCCCTCGGATTTCCAGAGCAGCCGAAGCGACAGCTGTTCCAGATCCGAGAAATCGACACCCCCCAGTTCACGTTTCGAACGGGTGTAGGCAGAGCCGAACCGTTGCGTGAGCGTCAGCAAGGCAGTCATCAGAGGACGGACTTGATCCCAGTCCCCCTGGAGCGGATCTCCCCCCGCCTCCAAGCCGGTCATCATGTTTCTTAGCGCCACGGCGTCGTCGAAGAAGCCCTTCAGCGGGTCGCGACACTTGCCCTTGGTGCCGTGCTTCCAACCCACCACCTGATCCTGCTGATAGACCTCCTCCAGCGTGCTGCGGATCAGTTCAAAGCTAAGGGTCTGGTGGGGGAGTTGCTCGAACACGGCCAGACACGCCGCAACCGTCTTGTTCGAACGGAACGAATCCAAACGGGCCAGCCAGCCGGGGTACCAGCGGCTGAACTCCTGCACGAATCCACGGCGCCAGCGCTCCGGTTGAGGGTCGGCGAATCCCGACAGCTGCTCCGCAATCCAGCGTTCCGGATCGGGAAGCGACTGGGCATAGCGGTGAAGTTTCAAAACCAGCTCCCGTAGCTGAGCGGTCGCGTCGCCCGCCGTCCTTGTCAGCAATCCTCGCAGCGCTTCCGCCTGATCGGTGTGCGCTTCAAACTGGGGATTTACCACTGCATCGAGCGATTGCTCCACCAGCGGCTGAGTCTGCCGCTCGTCGAGAACCACGATCTGCGGGTCGAGCTCCAGTTCGTGAAAGTGCTCCCGGATCAAATCAAGGCAGAAACTGTGCAGGGTGCAGATTGGAGCCCCGTCAAGCAGCGCGAGCTGCTCACGAATCCAGTCATTGCAGGGTTCGGCCGCCGCACGCTCCTCGAGCGCGGATCGCAACCGCATGCGCATCTCCGCGGCCGCCGCCTCGGTGAAGGTCACCATGAGAAGCTGTTCGAGCGAGGATCCGTCCAGCACCAGCTGAAGACAGCGCTCAACTAACGTGCGCGTCTTCCCAGTGCCCGCGCCCGCAACCACCAGCACGTTTCCCGTGGCACTGATCGCCGCGCGCTGGGCGGAATTCAGATTCATCGAGATTGGAGTGTTCATCGCGTGCTCACTCCATCGCCTCGGTTTTCGCAGACCGATCCCGAGCCTCGGCGCGCAGGATTCGAAATGGATCGGACCAGGGATCAAATCGGCAAACCGACTGGAAGTCGCAGCGATCGCAGGCCCGCTCCTTCTTCCATTGGTAAGGGGAGACCTCCACATGACCTCTAAAAATCTGACCTCCGATGTTCATCAGATGCTGCGAGACCTCCTGGAGTAGTGAACGGAAGTCCGCAGGAGACATTGGATCCTTATGGGTGGAGTTCCAGCCACCGTCTTTTTTCAAAGCATAGCTGAACTGATCGCCGCGTTCGCAGCCCCGGGAATCAAAATCGTTGATCAGATCTCGATTGAATCGACCGCGGTGCTGGTAGGCCTGATGGGCTGCACTCCCGAGCCATTTGCGTGCGGAAGGCTCATCGGTTAGCGATTCACCCGCAGGCTTCAAGCTGACGTAAAAGACGCCAGCGGGCTCAAGCGATGGCACGCCCAATTGCTCCTGCAAATCCGGGAGGTTTTGGAGCAACCCCAGATACGATAGCAGCTGAAGCTGGAGACCGTTCTGGAGCTTCACGGGCTCTAGCTGCATCCGGGATGACTTGTAGTCGATGATAACGGCGAGCGCGGGACCCGACTCCGACGCAGGACGGATGTCGATCCGATCGATGCGTCCGCGAAGTCGCAGCGAGTGCTCCGCGTCCACCGGAAGCTCCCAAGCGCCAAGACCCTCGGATCCAAATCCGAAATCGAGCTCCACCGCCACCGGATCAAATTGATATTGCGGCATCCACCCGACCAAGGTGCTGAACAGCAATCTAATTTGGTGCACCAGCTGGAAGCCCACGAAACGCGCCTCGGCCGAGGTCTGAAACAGTCCACCGCGGTACGCAACCAGAAGTTTCTCACCCAGTTCAAGCACCACCCGTTCAGCGTCGGCTGGGGTGAGATCGCGCCATCGTGTGTCTGCCTGCGCTAGATGCTGATGCACCTCGCGCAAAAGCTCATGCTGGAAACTGCCGAGCTCCCGCACGTCGGGTTCGTAATGCTCTCGCTCCTTTGCCCCGAGTCCGCGTGCCACGAAGAATTTGAACGGACAGGCTGAAAAATCCTCGAGCGCACTGACCGAGGTGGTGAGCACGCGGCTGTAGAGGAGATCGACTGCCATACTTGGAAGAGCTCGTCCCCGATGCGCCTCGAATAGTTGCTGCTGCCGGAGGATCAGTCCCGAAAACTCCGGCAATGCGGCGAGCGAGGCCTCCCAAGCCTCCGGCAATCTCGAGTCCTCGCCTTCCAGTCGCTCGCGGATGTTCCGCAGCAGAAGGGGTCCCAATTCGGTTGGGTGTTCCGTCTCGTTCCACGGGATCAGCCCGCTGAATTCTTCGAACTGAAGGGAGGGAAAGAGTCGACGAACGTGTCCGACAAAGGGGGACGGGTTGAGTGACGCCCCATCGGAACCCGAGGCAGCGAAGGTCAGCACCAAGCGTTCGGAAGCTCGGGTGCAGGCGATATAGCCGTAATAACGCTCGTGTCCCAACTGCCGACGATGGCTGGTTCCAATCTGCACCTCCTCCAAAACCAATCGAACGCGCTCCGATTCGGTCAGAATTTTCGGAGGTGAGGGCAGCGCTGGGAAAACAGTTTCGTTCATCCCCATCACGATCACTACGCGAAGATCCGAACTCCGCGACCGATCGACCGCACCCATCACCACTTGATCCACGGCGGGCGGGATCACACCCACGGTCAGGCTACCCAACCCCGCCTCGAGAATAGGCAACCATTCACGTAGCGGCATGGAACGATCTGCGAAGGCGAGCTCCAGATTGCGCACCCACGACTGCATGCCTTCAAGCACGGTGAGATGCATCGAGTTCAGCTGATGCTGCCGCACTTCCGCGCGCTCGGCCCACTCCTCGAGCTGCTGAACCACTCCAAAATCATTCCACAGACGCCTCAGCGCGTCAGCCACCTCACCCCCGGTGGGACCGGTCTCCGCTCGCAGGGACAGACTCCGCTGCAAGGAAATGAACGGCGCAACCCATACTTTTCGGAGCGCCTCCAGACGTTCCATTCCATCAGTACGCCCGCGAGCCTTCAGCGGCTCAAGCCAGGCGTTCTCCCGCCAGCCATTCGCCAGCGCCGCGTTCTCCAGTGCGTCGATCCAGGCTTCCTCCACTCCAATCAAGCCGGTCTTAAGCGCGCTAAACAGATCGTCGTGCTGCCAGTGCAGTGCGGCCACACGTAAAGCGCTCCGAGTGAGCTCCGCCAGCGGGTGATGGCCGGCGGGCTCTCGTCGGTCCATGAAAAAAGGGATGCCGTAGCGAGTGAACACCCGTCGCAAAGGAACGTGGTACGACTCAAGGGAACGGACCAGTATCGCCACTTCACGATAGCGCCCGCCCGAATCCCGAACGTGTCGCAATACCTCGCGTGCGGCCAGCATCGCCTCCGCCTCCAAGTTCGCGCAGCGCACCACGCGGATGGGAAGCGGGAGTGCGCCGGGGCGTCCCGGACTTTCGGACCCATCCAGGTGGACGCTCTCCTGCGACACAAATGGCCGCGGCTCCATCGACGTCCAGTTGGACTCAAGATGCGCCAGGGCGGGACTGGCGTTGAACCGCGTGGCGATTGAATCGCGACTCAGCAGCGACGGACGAAGGTCAACCCCTGGTAACCCAACCAGGCGATGCCAGCATCGTCGTACCGTCTGTCCCACCACCGCCCAGGTCGACAGCCAGGACGGATCCTCCATGGGTTGGTGGTCCATACAGAACGACAGCGTGGCGCGATCCACGCAGGGGATCACAGCAGCAAGAAGATCGAGCTCCTGGGGTGTCATCTCGGCGAATCCATCCAACCACAGCCCCGCAAGTCGCAGGGCAGGCATGATTGGAACTCCGCCGAAGGTGGCAGAGTTCCCGGGGGCTGCGACCGCGAGAGAGCCGGTGCATAAAAGCCGAGCGGTTGCTAAATCCAGGAGGCAATTGGCGTCCTGGAGTCCCTGACGGTCGAGCCATTCGAGATAAACCCGCAAGAGCAGGGAAAGGTCGGCGAGTTTTAGCCCCAGCGGACCCTGGTCTGTCAGACGCTGGCTGAGGAGCGCGAGCTGCTTCGAAGAAATTTGACTGCGCTGGCACTCCCGCAGCAACAGGCTCAACTGCCTCGCAAAACCCGGAAGCCTGGCCGTCGCGTGGAAAATTCGCAGCGAAGGTTGCTGCTCCATGAGCAGAGCCCGAAGCACCATGAGCCGACCCTCCTCCTCGATGAGCAGCGGGGGTGCGCCGTCGAAGTGTTCCAGCACCAGTTCGGCAAGACGTTCGAAAGAAAGAATCTGCAGCCGCGCGTAGCCGGCGATCTCGCCGGTCGCGAGAATCTGCCTCTCCAGCTGGAAGGTCGCCTGTTTGGGTGCCAGGAGCAGCAACGGAGGACCGTCGGGATCTTCGAGAGCCGCACGGATTTCCCGCAAACAGCGGGTGGTCTTGCCGCTGCCGGCGGGGCCGAGCAGGAAATCAACATGCATCGCGACGAGTGTGCCGGGGGAGTTCACGGATGAAAAGAGGCGAAGGAGTCATCGCACAGGTTTCCCATTGCCGGGTACGCTTCTGATGTTTCATCCTGCGCGGGTCGAATTCGCACGCATCATTTATGGATACCCAACGCCTCGAAGAAATTAAAAAACAGCTGGTCCAGCTCGCCATCCAGTACGGTCCGAAGCTGATGGTTGGACTCTTGTTCCTCATCGCTGGTTCGCTCGCGGCGCGCTGGTGCGGTCGCGCCGTTGCGAACTGGCTCGAAAAACGCCAACTGGAGCCGCCAGTTCGCATTCTCCTCACTCGGCTCGTGAGGCTGCTGGTTTTCTGCGCATTCCTCCTTATGGCGATGCAGAACCTGGACGTAGATCTCTTGCCGCTGATCGCCGGATTAGGTGTCGCGGGCGTGGGAGTCGGACTGGCGCTGCAGGGAGTGCTCCAGAATCTGGTCGCGGGACTCACCATTATTTTCACCAAACCGTTCCGAGTCGCCGAGTATATCGAGTTGCTGGGCGTGCAAGGGGAAGTGATTGCGATCGAGCTTTTTTCCACCACCCTCCTCCATTCGGACCGGTCTCGGGTGGTGATTCCTAATCGCAAGATCGTCGGAGAAATTCTCCACAACTACGGACACATTCGTCAGCTAGACCTCCATGTGAGCGTCGCCTACGACACTGATCTCAGCCGCGCGATTGCTCTGGTGCGCGAGACGGTCCTGGCCAGCGATCGTGTCTTAAAGGAGATGGAACCCGTGATTGGGGTAGCCAAGTTGGCCGATTCCTCGGTCACTCTTGCCATCAAGCCCTGGGTGAAGTTGCCGGACTACGGTCCGGCGGTCGCTGAGCTCAACCAAGCGATTCTTGATCGCTGCCGAGCCGATGGAATTCGCATCCCCGCACCCCAGCGTGAAGTCCGCCTGATCAATGCGGCGGCATGAAGTCGGTCGTCATTCACACGGACGGCGGATGCAGCGGCAATCCGGGACCTGGGGGATGGGGTGTTGTCCTCCAGTTTGGAAAGCAACGATTGGAACTCTCCGGCGGCGAGCCCGAAACGACCAACAATCGAATGGAAATGCAGGCTGCCATCGCCGCGCTTCGTGCGCTCAACCAACCCTGTGCCGTGACCCTCTACACCGACTCCCAGTATGTTCGCCAGGGGATGACCTCCTGGCTGAGAGGGTGGAAATCCAGGGGCTGGCGGACGGCCGATAAACAACCGGTAAAAAACGAGGACCTCTGGCGACTTCTTGACTCAGAGGCCTCGCGGCACAAGGTGACCTGGCAGTGGTTGAAGGGACATGCGGGACATCCCATGAACGAGCGATGCGATGCGATGGCGCAGGACGCGATTCGAAAAATTCGAAATAAGGTCCTCACGCCCGTCGGCAGGATTGAATAGAACGCCTGAACAGTCCTTTTAAGAACACTCGACCTCTCTCTCCATGAAACCCTACCTGACCGCATTTGCTTTCCTCATCCTGATGATCGCCACGCCATCGCACGCTGCGGAGCTGCGTATTGGAATGATCGGGCTCGATACCTCCCACGCCATCGCCTTTACCCAGCTACTGAACGATCCCAAGAACAAACAGTTTATTCCGGGAGGGAAGGTGGTGGTCGCCTTCAAAGGAGGAAGCCCAGATATCGAGAGTAGCTGGAGTCGCGTGGAAGCCTATACCCGTCAGCTGGAAACCGAGTTTCAGGTGAAAATTGTTCCCAGCATCGAGGAGCTCTGCTCTCAGGTGGACGCGGTGATGATCGAAAGTGTGGACGGTCGACCCCATCTCGAGCAGGCCAGAGCCGTGTTTAAGGCGCATAAGCCCGTGTTTATCGACAAGCCAATCGCAGGCACACTGCGCGACGCCATTGAAATCTTCCGGCTAGCGAAGGAGAGCAACGTCCCCTGCTTCACCGCGTCGGCCTACCGATACTACGACGGGATGACGGCCCTGTTGAAAACGGACGTGGGGCGGATCCGCGGCGCGATCTCCTATGGTCCATCCGAGAAGGAGCCGCATCATCCGGACTTCTTCTGGTACGGCATCCATCCCACCGAAGCCCTCTTCACCGTGCTCGGAACCGGATGTGAGAGCGTGGTTCGTACTGCCACGCCTGAGACCGATGTGGTCACTGGCGTGTGGACAGACGGACGGACCGGCACCCTGGTCGGCCTGCGCACCGGTGCCACGCCCCACCAAGTCACGATTTTTGGAAGCAAGGGAGTTGCCCAGCAAAAAGACGGCGGAGACTATGCGCCGCTCATCCTCCAGGTCGTGAAGTTCTTCCAGACCGGAATCGCTCCGGTATCGGCGCAGGAAACTTTGGAGATGTTTGCCTTCATGGAGGCGGCCGACGAAAGCAAGCGGCACGGTGGGAGTCCGGTGAATCTGAAGGATGTGCTGGAAAAGAACGGCTGGAAATAGCCGCGTCATTTGACTTCGCCTGTTGGTTCTCTATGGTCGATCATAAGTTATGCAAATTGAGAGTCTGAAGGTATTTTGCGATCTGACCGAAACCGAGAGCTTCACGCGCGCGGCACAAATCAACGGAGTGACTCAGTCAGCGGTGAGCCAGCAGATCAGTTCCCTCGAGCGGCAATTCAAATCACTACTCATCGAGCGCAGCAAAAAAAAGTTCCGGCTCACTCGCGAAGGCCAGGTGCTTTTCGAATACAGCAAGCAGATCATCCAGACTTACGAGGGGCTGTTTAGCAAGTTGCAGGAGATCAAGAATGTCATCTCCGGCTCGGTTCGTGTTGCCACCATCTACAGCATCGGCCTGCACGACCTTCCGCCCTATCTCAAGAAGTTCCTCAAGGGGTATCCCACCGTGAACGTGCACGTGGAATATCGTCGATCCAACCAGGTTTACGATGATGTGCTGAGCAACGTCGTGGATCTAGGACTGGTGGCCTACCCGGTCAAGGATCCGAAGCTGGAAATTATTCCGTTGCGACGGGACATGATGGTGGTGATCTGCCACCCGGAACACCCGCTCGGGAAACGAAAGACGGTCAAGCTGGCGGAACTGAACGGGCTCAAGTTCATCGGGTTTCAGCCGGACATTCCGACTCGGCAGGCCATCGACAAAGTGCTGAAGGAGCATGAAGTGCAGGTGCAGCACGTGATGGAGTTCGACAATATCGAAACGGTCAAACGCGCGGTGGAGATCAATGCCGGCATCGCCATTGTACCGCAGGGGACCGTGGAGCAGGAGATCTCCAAGCTCACGCTGCTCGAGATCAAGCTCGAGGACGTGCAGTTCCATCGGCCGTTGGCGGCAATCCACAAGAAGAGCAAAGTGCTCACGCCCGCCATGAAACAGTTCCTGGCCATCCTCAAGAGCGAGAAGCCGCAGTTTGTTTGAGGTCCAGAACGGATCGCGGTCCGACCCCTAACTTAAGAGGTCGCTCTCGTCCGGAAGGGTGAAGTGGAAGGTGCTCCCCTTCTCAAGCTCGCTATTGACCCAGACTTCGCCTCCGTGGGCCTGGATGATGTGCTTCACAATCGCAAGCCCCAGGCCGGTGCCCCCGGTATCCCGTGATCGCGCGCGATCGACGCGATAAAACCGCTCGAACACCCGCTCCCGCGACTCGGCTGGAATTCCAGGCC
This sequence comes from Verrucomicrobiales bacterium, assembly GCA_043745255.1. Lineage (GTDB taxonomy): Bacteria > Verrucomicrobiota > Verrucomicrobiia > Limisphaerales > UBA11320 > UBA11320. Next base: position 3,141 of record JAYTTC010000557.1, on the reverse strand, counting down.
CGTCATCCCCCACCCATACCTCGACGCCACCCGCGGGTAGCGTCTTGGCATCGATGACGACGTGACCTCCGGCTCGACCATACTTGATCGCGTTTTCAAGCAGATTGGAGAACACCTGCTGTAATCGCCCGGAGTCCGCATGGACGATCACATCCGAGGAAATGCGGTTCTCCACCGCGACCTGGCGTTCCTGAGCCCTGGCGACCAGATCCTCGACTACCTGGGCGGCCACATCCCCGAGCACGGTCGACTGACAGTTCATCGAGATCTGACCTCCCTCGAGTCGCGAGAGCGTGAGCAGATCCTCGATCAGATAGGTGAGCCGATCGGTGTGTTTATTGATGGTTCGAAGGAACTTCTTGGCGGTCTCGGGCTCATCTACTGCACCGTCCAAGAGGGTTTCCACAAAGCCTTTGATCAGGGAGAGGGGCGTTCGAAGCTCATGACTGACGTTGGCAACAAACTCCTTTCGGTTTCTTTCCAACTCTTTGATCCGCGTCAGGTCGTGCACGACCAGAAGATTTCCTTCATTCCCCGAAAGCCGGTTGGAATTCGCCAGCAAAACGCGTATGGGCGGTCCAGGGAGGGTGATCTCAACACTCGACAACTGTCCGTCTTCATTGAGTCGCTTCATCAGCGCCGTCATTTCCGGCTGCGCGACGACCTCGGCAACCCCTCGACCCCGAATCTCTCCAGTGAGCCCCAGCAGTCGTCTGAACGCCAGGTTGACCACCTGCAATTTTCCGTCGGCATCCAGCACCGCCACACCTTCCGTCATCCCATCAAACGTCAACTGCTGTCGTACCCGCTCTTGCTGAGACTCCCGTTGATGCTCTTCCTTGAGCATGGCCTGCAACCGATGCAGCCCTTCGATCTCGGAGCGCGCCGTCCGATAGCGGCGATTCCACCCAAGGTGTAGCCCAGCGGCCGCCCCGAGCGAAAGAATTGTGACAATAGGCCAAATCATGCGAAAGCTGGGCTCACATCCCAGGAGCGGACGATGCCAAAATGCTTAGCAAGGAAGGAGAGGCGGGAGCCAGCGGATTGTTGCGCCTTCGAGCACTTCACCGACTCTTAACTCCTACGATTCGACGAAACGGTAGCCCACCCCCCGAACGGTGTCGAGATACCTGGCCGCCACGCCCAGCTTCTCGCGAAGGCGCCGCATATGAGTGTCGACGGTGCGCGTGTCGATCAGGCTGTCGTATTCCCAAACGTCCTGAAGCAACTGCTCGCGCGACTGCACCCTTCCGCGCCGCTGCGCGAGAGTGGTGATGAGCTTAAACTCGGTAGCGGTGAGATCGACGCCCTTACCCTTCACCGTGACCTGATGCCTTGGGATATCCACGACAAGATCTCCCAGGTGTATCACTTCCTGGGGTTCGTCGGTCGGTTGGCCACGACGGAGCAACCCGCGCACCCGCAAGACCAGCTCTCGAGGACTGAACGGTTTGGTGACGTAATCGTCGGCACCCAGCTCCAGGCCCAGCACTCGATCGATTTCCGCCGCCTTCGCAGTGAGCATGATGATGGGAATGCGGCTGGTGATCGGATCGCGCCGAAGCTGTTTGCACACCTCGGTGCCGTCCATCTCCGGAAGCATGACGTCCAGGAGAATGAGATCGGGAATCACCTCGCGAGCCTTCTTCAGCGCAGCCGCACCATCCTCAGCGGAGATTACGTCATAGCCCGCCTGCCGGAGATTGAACTCCAACAACTCCGTTACATCCTGCTCATCGTCCACGATCAAAATTTTCGACTTCGCCATACAATTCAGCCCGTCACCGCATTCCGAAAGGGTTCGCATCCCGCTCGCATCCGCGAGGGAGATCAGTTCCGTGGCGGCGCTACTTGCCCTTTGGGCAGGTGCCGGATGTCTTGTCCCTCATACAAAAACACAACCTCCTCCGCGATATTGGTGGCGTGATCCGCGATCCTCTCCAGCGCTTTGGAGATCACCATCAAGTTGAGGCATCGTGAGATGGTGGAAGGGCGCTCGACCATGTAGCTGGCCAGTTCACGATGCAACTGTTTGTTCAAGCCATCGACTTCCTTATCCCTGGGAATCACCCCGCGCGCCCTTTGGGGATCGCGGTTTACGAAGGAGTCCAAGGCTTCACGTAACATCTCCAGCGCCAGTCGCGCCATATGCGGAATATCGACATAGGGTTTGAGCTGCGGCTCCTGGTTGAGTTCGACGGTCCGACGCGCGATGGTCGTCGCTTCGTCCCCGACCCGTTCCAAGTCGTGGGAGATCTTCATCGCCACGGTGATCAAACGGAGATCACTCCCGAGGGGCGCTTTCGACAGTAGATTGATCGCGATGTCATCGATCTCGATTTCGAGCTGGTCGATCACCCGGTCTTCCTCCTTGGCGCGAGAGGCAGTCTCACTGTCGTGGTCGAGGAGCGCCTTGATATAACGATTCACCGCCGCCTCAGCATGGCTGGCCATGGTGATCAACCGTTCTTTCAAGTGAGCCAACTCTTGGTCGTGATGCGTCATAGGGCCTAAAAATCAACCGAAACGTCCGGTGACATAATCTTCCGTCTGCTTCTTGCCTGGGTTCGTGAAAATCTTGCCAGTGGCATCGTATTCCACCAGTTCCCCCAGATAAAAGAACGCGGTGAGATCTGAAATGCGCGCCGCTTGCTGCATGTTGTGGGTGACAATGACGATGGTGAACTCTTTCTTCAATTCGAGAATAAGTTCCTCGATTCGAGAGGTTGCGATCGGGTCTAGAGCGGAAGCGGGCTCATCCATTAGCAGGATGTCAGGCTTGATCGCGATGGCGCGCGCGATGCAAAGCCGTTGCTGCTGTCCACCAGAAAGCCCAAGGGCACTGCCGCGCAGCCGATCCTTCACCTCATCCCAGAGGGCCGCCCCGCGCAAACTTCTCTCCACTACCTCGTCCAGCTGAGATCGATCGCGCACTCCATGCAAACGAAGCGCGTAGGCGATATTTTCGTAAATGGATTTTGGAAAGGGATTGGATCTCTGAAAGACCATCCCCACTCGCTTGCGCAATTCGATGACATCGACCTTCGAGCTATAAATGTCATGGCCTCCAATCTCGATCTTTCCCTCGATGCGAACATGATCGATGAGATCGTTCATTCGATTGAAGCAGCGGAGGAAGGT
>JAYTTC010000556.1:0-4470 GCA_043745255.1 Verrucomicrobiales bacterium | reverse complement strand
GCGGAACTGGCCATCGCTCTCGGGCGGCAGGGTCTGACTCGTGGGCAGCGCCGCCGAGATCATAGGTCGCGAGGAACGCATCGCTGGACCCCTTCGGGCTCAGCTTGAGGGTATCAAAAGAAGCGGACGAGCCCTGCACCGCACCCGCCACATACACCTGACCATAGCGCCCCACCGCAACGCCATTCGCCACGTCGGCATCCAAGCCCCCGCCGGAATGAGCCCAGTGAAAATTGAATCCGCCCGGATTCTCTGATGCAGACGCACTCGGTGAACGCGACATCCAGGTGACTAGAAGAAGGAGGGAAAGAAATTTGCTCGCGCGAAAGAAAGCGTTCACCAAAGGCCTAAGGTAATCAGTAGCGCTCACCCTGACAAGAACTGGGACACCGAAGCAGCCCGGCTTCTGTAGTGTCGTCCGTATCGAACGATCCGGCCGGGGGGATGGGCCGATACGGCCCACACTACAGAACTGCAGTCCGGCTTCTGTAGCGTCGTTCGTATCGGACGATCCGGCCGGGGGGATGGGCCGATACGGCCCACGCTACAGAACTGCAGTCCGGCTTCTGTAGCGTCGTTCGTATCGAACGATCCGGCCGGGGGGATGGGCCGATACGGCCCACACTACAGAACTGCAGTCCGGCTTCTGTAGTGTCGTTCGTATCGAACGATCCGGCGAGGGGGATGGGATTGGCCTGTCTGACATCGAACATCAGCCATGCTCGCCGTATTCCAGCTTGCTTGAAGAGTGGAGTGTCAATTAACTCTCCCTAACAAAGAACGAGCGAGGACGTATGGACTTATTTCTAATCTATCTAGTCTGTTTCGGAGCCGGACTCCTGTTCACTCTCATTACGGCATTCACATCGCATTTTTGGGGTGGCCATGGCGGTGGCATCGATGTCGCGCATCCCGAGCTTTCTCATCCCGGGGCCGGAGGACACGCGGAGGCTGGCTTCGGCACCCACGACATGCCTGGCTTTTCGGCACTCAGCCCTACCACCATTGCATCGTTTGTCACCGCCTTTGGCGGGTTTGGCATGATCTTCCAGCGTGTTGGGGCGACGAGCAGCCCGTGGGTGAGTTTGCCCTTGTCGGCGATCGGCGGATTTGGGGTCGCGGCGGCAGTGGTGTGGCTGTTTCGATTGGTCTTCAGCAAGACGCAGGGTTCCAGCGAATCGCGCGTGGGGACATTGGTCGGCACCACCGCGACGGTTATCACACCCATCGGCGATAACGGCTTCGGCGAAATCGCTTATGTGCAACTTGGCACACGCTACACCGCTCCAGCACGCGCGGACCACACCGGCTCCATTTCCAGTGGCACCACGGTGAAGATCACGCGCATTGTGGGAACGCAGTTTTATGTGACCGCTCTGAAATGACGACCCAACACGAGTTGAAATTCTTGAAGTGTTCCCGACGAACGACGTTTGAAGTTTCGCGTTTATCCAGTCTCCCACCCTCTGATTCCTGATCCGCATTCTATGAACTCGATCGTAATTCTCGCTCAGCTCAACCTCCCCGGCGGTTTTGGCTTCGCGGCCCTTGCCTTCGTTGGGATTGTGTTTGTCGTCATCATCTCCGGTGCCCTCTGGGCCAGCCGATATACCAAAGTCGGGCCCAACGAGGTGCTCATTGTGTCCGGCCGACAGTATCGCGTCACCGAAGCCGATGGTTCAGTTCATGCCCGTGGGTTTCGCATCGTCAAGGGCGGCGGCACCTTTGTCTTCCCGGTCTTCGAAAAGGTGGACGTGCTCTCGCTGGAGTTGCTCACCATCGATGTGCAGACGCCGGAAGTTTACACCAGCAAGGGCGTGCCGGTGAAAGTGGACGGCGTCGCGCAGATCAAAGTGAAAGGCGACGACATCTCCATCGCCACCGCCGCCGAGCAGTTCCTCAGCAAGGACACTGCCGCCATCATGAACATCGCCACCCAGACCATGGAGGGCCATCTGCGAGCGATCCTCGGGACCATGACGGTGGAGGAAATTTACCAGAATCGCGACGCCTTCGCGCAGAAGGTGCAGGAGGTCGCGGCAGGGGACATGGCGAACATGGGACTGGGCATCGTTAGCTTCACCATTCGCGATATCCGGGACGGGCAGGGCTACCTCGACGCGCTCGGTAAGCCGCGCATAGCCCAAGTGAAACGGGACGCCGTCATCGCGCAAGCAGAAGCGGATCGCGACGCCATGATCAAGTCATCGCAGGCGACGCAGGCAGGACAGGAAGCAAAGTTCGCCGCTGACACCAAGATTGCCGAAGCGCAGCGCGACTACCAATCCAATGTCGCCCAATACCAGGCCACCGTGAACCAGAAGAAAGCCGAGGCTGACCTGGCCTATGACTTGCAGAGATTTAAAACCGGCCAACTCGTGAAAGCCGAGGAAGTGCAGGTGCAGGTCATCGAGAAGCAGAAGCAGATCGAGTTGCAGCAACAAGAAATTCTCCGCAAGCAGCGCGAGCTCGAGGCCATGGTGCAGAAGCCTGCCGACGCCGAGCGTTACAAAGTGGAAACCCTCGCCAATGCGCGAAAATACCAGCTCGAAACTGAAGCGGCCGGCGCTGCTGCCGCCACCAAAGCGACGGGCTTTGCCAACGCGGATGTGAACAAGGCGACTGGCATCGCAGACGCCGAGGCTAACAAGGCCAAAGGGCTTGCCCAGGCCGATATCATCATGGCGCAAGGCAAGGCAACGGCGGAAGCCACTCGACTCAAGGCAGAAGCTTTCCAGGAATACAACCAGGCGGCAGTCATCGAACTGCTGGTGAAAGTGTTGCCTGAGATCGCGGGCCGCATCAGCGAGCCCCTGGCGAAGATGGAGAAGATGGTGATCATCAATTCCGGCTCCGGCCCTGGCGGCGGTGCCAGCAAGCTGACGGGCGATATTACCCAGATCATTGCCCAACTCCCGCCTGTGCTGGAGAGCCTGACGGGTGTGAAGTTTGAGAAATTGCTCGAGCAAGTCCCTGCGCTGAAGCGAGCGATGGGGAAGGATGAGGAGAAAGCGTGAACACTGCGGGTTCATTTCCGACACAGGTCAAGTGCGGCTTGAGGGTTCATGCACCTCTTTGAGGCCATCGTCGCCGCGAACCATCGGGCTGCTGCCGGTGACGCATCGGCAGGCCTGCAGCTGGATGAGTTTCCCGACGGGCTCCCGATCGTGGCCTTGTCGTGTATCGATGCGCGACTCAACCCGCTCCTGCCTGAAGTGCTGGGTGTGCCGGAGTCTCACTTCATCTGGCTTCGAAACGCGGGCAACATCATCACCGGACCGATGAGCAGCACCCTGCGTTCGCTCGCGCTGGCCTGCGCCGTCAAAGGCGGCAAGGAAATTGTCATCATTGGCCACACCGATTGCCTGGTGTGCAAGACCACCGTGGCGCAACTCACCGACCGCCTGCGCGCGTTGGGCATCGATCGCGCGAGCCTGCCGGAGAATCTCAACGAATACTTCGGCCTCTTCGCCAGCGAGCGGCAGAACGTCATGAAGGCCGTGGAGTTTGTGCGCGGCAGCCCGCTCATCGGCCCGAGAGTACCGGTGCATGGCTTGATGGTGGATATCCTGAGCGGTCGACTGGAGTGGATCGTCAACGGATATCAGGCCACCGAGATGTCCGCAGGCCAGGCCCCTTCGTTAATGACGGCTCGCGGGCCCATCTCCGGCTTGCAGTTTCAGGAGTTCAATCTTGGCGAGATGAAGTTTCCCGAGGGCATGATCGGTGGAGATCTCTCTCCAGCGCCTGATTTCCGATCGAGCCCTCCCGCTATGCCTGCCCCCGCTCCTGCAGGGCTCACGATGGCTCAGCCGACGGCCGAATCGCCGCGAGCCAAAATTAAATTCGAACCCCGGTCGTCAACTCTGCCTCCGCCAAGACCCGGTCTTCCACCCCCGAAAGTGAAGCCTCCCTTTCAGCGCCCTCCACAGCGTTAGCCGCTCCCCGCAGGACGGGAGCGAATCAGGATCATGATTTTTTGGTGATCCATCGTCCTTGAATCGCCTCAAGCCCCGGGTCCTCTGCGGAGACTGAAGGGCAGGGGTGGCACATGGGGATAAGGCCGACGATGGCGAGTAGGATCCCTTTTGGAAAATGATTCATGGGGTGTTGCGGGTTGGGGGAGAAGATTGAGCTAAACCGATGAGGAATGGAGTTTCGCCCATTCGAGGAGGTGGGGCGGGGATGGGCCGATACGGCCCACGCTACAGAAGACAACCCACGCAACGAGGGAGAACCGCAGGGACCGGGTTTAGCCGCGAAAAGGCGCAAGAATCGCAAAAAAGCCGAACCCGCTTTGGAGAGTTCTCATGATCCCAAACAAGAAACAACCTAGCCCGGGCTTTTCCTTCGCAGTCCACCTGCTCCTATGCGGTTCCCTGCTTCTGTAGTGTCGTCCGTATCGGACGATCCGGCTGGGATGGGCCGATACGGCCCACGCTACAGAACTGCAGCTGGCTCACAGGAAGG
>JAYTTC010000555.1:0-4474 GCA_043745255.1 Verrucomicrobiales bacterium | reverse complement strand
CCCAAGGACACGACCTATGGGCAGCGACGCTACAAGGCACCTGATGGCTTCTGGATCAGTAGCTCGGTGGTGCTCATGGGTGCCGACCGGAGCAGCATTCATAAGCCACAGATCTGCATGGTGGGGCAGGGATGGACCATTCTGCATACCACCCCGATGAAGCTGAGGATCAATCAGCCCCATGCCTATGACCTTCCTGTGATGAAGCTCGACGTCAGCAAAGAAATCTCGAATCAGGACGGGAAACGGATTCGAGTCAACGGGATCTTTCTCTACTGGTTCGTGTCGCAGAATCAACTCACTGCAGACCATTGGGACCGCCAGCTCTGGATGGCCAAGGATCTCCTCCAGCAGGGGCTTCTCCAGCGTTGGGCCTATGTAACCTACTTCGCCGCCTGCTTGCCGGGCTCCGAAGAGAGGACCTTTGAGCGCATGAAAGAATTGATCATTCCGTCGGTTCCACAGTTTCAGAAGGTTTCTGGCCCACCGACCTCAATGGCGTCTGCTTCTGCCGAGGGCGTGGGGGCCGGGCAGTGATGGAACGGCGAGAATGCGGTATCGGGATCCGTTGAATGAACCATGTTACGTCGCAACCAAAAATTTCGCACCCAGGTACATCAATGGAAGGATGCCTGCCTCTTTGCACTATCGCTCTGGCTCGCTCACCTCCTGTGGGCTCCCTGGCATCCCGTTTTTTTCGGCCGAGACATCGAACCTTTTCGAGAGTTCATCTGGCTCTTCCTGGTGATCATTCCAGGGGCTCCTCTGGTGCTCGAGTCAGTGGGTTTTTACCAACGGCCACTGAACGGATCCCGCCGTGACACTTACCTGCGGCTGGCGAAGGGTTGTGCCCTGGTGACCTTCGGGCTCATCGTCGTTCTTTGGTTCTTCAAGATCAATCTTGCTCGCTCGGTTATCGGGCTGTTTGGAGGGGTGAGTTTCCTGGCCATGTCGATCAGCGAGGAGTCCATGCGTGCGATCTACCTATCACGTTTCGGTCAGCGCCAGATGAAGCGACGCTTCATCATGATCGGAACGCCTGAAGACGTGGCTCAGCTCCGGGGTGAGCTCAGCGATACCGCGCTCGAAGGTTTGGAAATTCTGGCGCAACTGGATTTGCAAAAGGCTGGAGTCAGCGGGCTGGTTCAAATGATTCACGAATTCGCCCCGAACGGTGTGATCATGGCTGCGCAACATACCTTTTTCGGTGACATCGAGATCGCGATTCAGGCCTGCGAGCTTGAAGGAGTGGAAGTCTGGTTGCTGGCCGACTTCTTTAAGCCCCAGATTTCCCAGACCACTCTGGATGAATTTCGCGGCCGACCGGTGATGGTCTTCCGATCGGCCCCGGATGATTCCTGGCCTCGCCTGCTCAAGTCGGGATTCGACACCGTCTCCGCCGGGCTCGCGATGATCGTTCTCTCTCCTCTCTTTGTGCTGGCCGCGATCCTCATCAAGGTCACCTCGCCCGGTCCGGTGTTTTTTCGTCAACTGCGCTGCGGTCTCAACGGACAGCCCTTTCAAATGTTCAAGTTCCGGTCGATGACCACCGACGCTGAACAGCGAAAGCACGAGCTCGCGGCGTTCAACGAGATGGATGGTCCAGTCTTTAAGGTGACGCACGATCCTCGCGTGACGCCCATCGGACGCTGGCTCCGGAAGTTCAGCATCGATGAGTTACCCCAACTCTACAATGTGCTTCGCGGCGAGATGAGTCTGGTAGGACCTCGTCCGCTCCCCGTCGACGAGGTGAGGCGATTCGACGATGCCGCGCATCGTCGACGTCTGAGCGTGAAGCCGGGATTGACCTGCCTCTGGCAGATCAAAGGCCGAAACAACGTGACGAATTTCAAGGAGTGGGTGCGGCTTGATCTTGAGTATATCGACAACTGGTCGATCTGGTTGGACTTCAAGATTCTGTTGATGACGATTCCGGTGGTCCTTCGCGGGACTGGCGCAAAGTAATTTACAATCTATGGCAACACGGAAACGATCCTCGGCAAGACGGGCCTCCAAACAGAAACCGATGTCCGTGGTGACTGGTGGTGCCGGTTTTCTTGGGTCCCACTTAGTCGATCTTCTGCTGCAACGAGGACATGGTGTCGTCGCGATCGACAATCTGGTGACCGGTTCGATCAATAACATTGCCCACTTGGCCGGGAACTCTGACTTCCGCTTCATTCAGCAGGATGTCACCGAGTTCCTCTTTCTCGACGGGCCGGTGCACTACGTCTGGCATTTCGCGTCGCCTGCCAGCCCCATCGACTATCTTGAACTTCCGATCCAGACGCTGAAGGTGGGATCGCTGGGGACACACAAGGCTTTGGGTTTGGCCAAGACCAAGGGTGCGCGCTTCCTGCTGACCTCCACCTCGGAGGTTTATGGGGATCCGTTGGTGCACCCACAGCCCGAAACCTACTGGGGAAATGTGAACCCGATCGGGCCCCGCGGCTGCTACGATGAGGCCAAACGGTTTGCCGAGGCTTTGGTGATGGCCTACCACCAGCAGCACAAGCTGGAAACCCGCATTGTTCGGATCTTTAACACGTTCGGCCCTCGTATGAGACTGAATGATGGTCGAGTGGTGCCCGCGTTCATCAGCCAGGCTTTGAAGGGCAAGCCGATCACCGTTTTCGGTGACGGAAGCCAAACTCGAAGCTTCTGTTTCTGCTCTGATCTCATCGAGGGCATCTATCGGCTCATGATGAGCTCGACTTCGCAGCCGGTGAACATCGGGAATCCGCACGAGATGACCATGCTGGAATTCGCCCAGGAGACGATTCGAGCCACTCGCTCGCGAAGCCGCATCGTGTTTCGCCCCCTTCCGCAGGATGACCCCAAGCAGCGCCGCCCCGATATCACTCGGGCGCGCACACTCCTGAAGTGGGAACCCCAGGTTTCTTTTGCCCAGGGATTGAAGGAAACCATCCGTTTCTTTCGAACCAAGGTCTGAGATTCAGAGAGCCCTGTCTTGCCCATTGGCGCCCGCCTGCGCGCACGTGCTTTCTCCCCGACCCCGGTCCTCCGTCCGGCTTCTGTAGTGTGGGCCGTATCGGCCTATCCCTGCCGGATCGTCCGATCTCATTCGACGGGGTTGCAATTTTTCTTCGTGACGTTCCATCACCCTCGATGTCTGATGCCAGTGAACCCAAACCGTATGCGGGTGTGGAACTGCAGTTCGGTTCAAACATTCTCTGCTCTTCAGCAGTTTTCGTTTGACCCGTCCTGCCCGTTCCAGTATCCCGCTCGAGCTTCCGGGCGCTGATATCACGGGTGACCTGTCTTCAGGCTCCCTTGTCTGGCGTTTTCCGGTGGCTGACGACGATGCTTACATCAAAGTCTTTTCTCGCAGTTGATTTCGGGGCAGCAACCCTGAAGGTGGCCGAGTTCGAAGTGAACGAGGCGGGTCAATTGCGCCTGCGCAAGTACGGCTTTGCCTCGCTGGGGCAAGACGGCCTGCAGGACGCGACGCGTCAGGCGGTGCTTCAGCAGAAACTGCAGGCGCTGCTCAGCGAGAAACAGTTTACCGCGAACCGCATCAACGTCTGCGCTCCGGGCTTCCATACTTTTTCCAAGTTCGTCCGTCTTCCTCCTGTTGACACCTCGAAAGTTACCCAGATCATTCAGTACGAGGCCCAGCAGAACGTTCCGTTCCCTCTGGAAGAGGTGGTTTGGGATTACCAGATCATCGGCACGACTGCGACCGGTGAGCTCGAGGTTCTCCTCGTGGCTATTAAGAACGACGTCGTTGAGGGGCTGTTCCGGGTTGCGGAATCCGCTGGCCTCCGTCTTCAGCTTGCGGACGTTTCCCCGGCTGCGCTCTGCAATGCCTTTCGATACAACTATGGGGACCTCGAAGGTTGCTCGATGCTCCTCGATATCGGAGCCAAGACTTGCAACCTGCTGTTTTTCGATAAGGGCCAGGTCTACTCCCGGGGAATTAATATCGGAGCGAACTCGATTACTTCGGATTTCGCGCGGGAAGGCAAGTTGACCCCGGAGCAGGCAGAAGAGCTCAAGATCGGCGAGGGGTTCGTTGGCCTGGGGGGTGCGTATGCCGAGCCCGAGAATGCCAACCAGGCAGCGATCTCCAAGATCGCTCGCCAGTTCATGACCCGCCTCCACATTCAGGTCAACCAGACCATCCAGTTCTACCGTTCCCAGCAGGGCGGTGCGGCTCCTCAGCGTCTCTTTCTCTCCGGCGGGGCCTCGATCATGCCCTATACTCAGGAATTCTTTAAGGAGAAGCTCAATATCCCGATCGAGTATTTCAACCCGCTCCGAAACGTGGAGATTGATCCCTCCGTGGATCTGGATGAGCTGGCCAAGGTGGCTCATTCGCTGGGAGAAGCGGTTGGATTAGGCCTGCGCAACCTCGCGCACTGTCCGGTGGAGCTGAATCTGATGCCGGAGAGCAGTCTCACGCGGCAACGGTTCACGCAGAAGAAACCCTATTTCATCGCGTCCGCCCTCG
>JAYTTC010000554.1:0-4477 GCA_043745255.1 Verrucomicrobiales bacterium | reverse complement strand
ACGAGGCCACCAGATAGGGCTCCACTCCCATGTCGACCAATCGGGTGAGCGCGCCCGGGGCGTCGTTGGTATGAAGCGTGGAAAAAACCAGATGTCCGGTGAGCGACGCCTGCACCGCAATCTGTGCTGTCTCCCGATCGCGAATTTCACCGATTAGAATCACGTCCGGATCATGGCGGAGGATGGATCGCAGTCCGCGGGCGAAGGTCAGTCCGGACTTCTCCGAGACCTGGATTTGGTTCACGCCCTTGAGCTGATACTCGATGGGATCCTCAATGGTGATAATCTTACGGACCGCGTCGTTAATTTCATGCAACGCGGTATAGAGCGTGGAGGTCTTGCCGCTGCCCGTCGGCCCAGTTACCAGCACGATCCCATGAGGCAGACCCAACACTCTGCGGAAGGCTTTCAACTCCCTCGGGTCCATTCCCAATTGATCCATGCCACGCAGGCTGGAGTTCTGCCGCAGAAGTCGCATCACCACCGCCTCGCCATGGAGCATCGGAATGACGGAGACCCGAATGTCGACCTCGCTGGAATCCAGCCGAATCTTGATCCGACCGTCCTGAGGCAGTCGCTTCTCGGCGATGTTGAGGTGACTGAGAATTTTAACGCGAGAAACGATCGCGGGCTGAAAGCGTTTGATCTGAGCGGGGACAGGCACTTCCTGGAGAACGCCGTCGATTCGGTAACGAATGCGCATCTCGTCCTCGAACGGCTCGAGATGGATATCCGAAGCGCGCAGATCGATGGCGTCCCTCAGGACCTGGTTGACGAACCGGATGATCGAGGCGTCTTCGGCCGCGTTGTCGAGATTCGTGTCCTCCTCGTCGTCCGTCACCACCTGGAACGACGCCTCCTCCCCAAGAGTATCAATCGTGTCGGCACCGACACCCAGTCGCTTCTTCATCTCCCGCTGGATCGCTTCCAACGGAGCCAGCACCGGCTTCAATCGAAGCCCGGTCATGGTCTTCAGCGCGTCCAGTCCCTGGGTAGAAAACAAACGGCTCGTGGCGATTTCGACCTCGCCGTTGATGCGCCGCAACGGGAGCAGCTCATCCTTGAGAAGCATTCGCGCCGGGAAAAGGGACAGGACCTGTTTGTCCGGCTCAATATCGTCGAGAGTGGTAAAAGGAATGTCGTACTCGACAGCCAACCACCGGAGAACTTCCTCCTCCGATTGAACCGGCTTGCGATCACCACGCGAACAGAGCCCGGCCAGGGTCTCGGCATCCAGGGGAGAAATCTGACGAGCGGCCATCATCCGCTCGAGCAGCTCCCGGGAAGGGGCGTCCGTTGTTCCAATCGCAGTCATCGCAAGCTTCGTTCAAAAAAAACAGAGGAGAAGAGTTCTCACGGCAGAAAAGCAGCCACCAAGGACTACTTCAACAGGCCTGCCAAGACAGCCGCCGCCTCCTGGCGAACGGTCAACACCTGACGCAGCTCGTCCTGAGCCTTCTCCAGTTTGGCCTCCTTCGCCTTCCGAGCCTCACGCAGCTTGGCCAGTTTGCCTTTCAAGTCGTCTGCGGCAGCCTTGGAATCGAACGCCTGCTGTAGCGCCTCTCTCTCAGGTCCGGTCTCACCGCCGAAACCACGCGGAGGCCGCGGGGGAGCTGCATCCGGTGAAGGCGTAGCACCCTCGGCGGGTTTCGCTCCATCCGCTGTTGCTGGTGCTCCATCAGGATTAGCACGACGACCTCCACGCCCCCCAGGACCGCCGGGGCCCCCAAACCCGCCAGGTCCACCCCCTCCGAAATTAGCCTCTCGCCGGGCGTCGCTGACCTTTTCGATTCTCTCCGAGATCAGCTTCCACTCGTCGTCGCTCTTGACCTCCAACTGCTCCCGATATCGTTCCATCATCCGTTGACGGAACTGCTCCGGATCAAAATTCCCGCGACCCGGACGATCCTGCGCAACGAGAGAACCCCCGCCCAAACAAAGCGCAGCCGACAACGCGGCCAGCGCAACTCTTCCAGTGATTTTCATAATGGCCTTCACAGTGATGTTGTAGATGTTTCCGTAACCAAACCGTAAAGACACGCACCCGCATGCCTTTCTCTCCCACCTGCTACGAAATCGATGACGCAACAACCATGCCAGCAGCAAGCACCCGCCAAACCCCTCTACCAGTCCCCGGAACCGCGCAAACCTTGCGCAGTGGATAGACGTCTCGCGCAGATCTTGCGCACGACAACCGCTCTGACCCGCGCTGTATTGGGGTGGCTGGCCTCAGGACCAAAAACCACAGGCTCAGAACACTCGACCTTCCAGCTGAGAGGCGTGTTACAACGATTTACTGAGGAGGAATCCAATACGAAATGGCGTCCCAGGCCGCGTTTCGGGTTGCGAACACGCGGTCCCTGAGAGCCTGATTGGGCATGAAGTGTCGCCTCGATCTCCTGTCGCGATACCGCTGGATCCTCGGCGGTGTCGCTTTTATTCTAGTCCTCACAGCAGGTCTCGAGTTCCATTCGGGACGTTCGCTCCTGGGACCGGATGGCAGGTTCGCACTTTGGGATGGCGATATATGGAGCAGCGAAAATTCACAGCGCGTCGCCGACGCCTATTCGTTTTCCCATTTTATCCACGGGATACTTTTTTATGGCATTCTCTGGCTTGGGTTGAGAGGCCTGCCAATTCGTTTTCGATTTCTTCTCGCCCTCGCGATCGAGGCCGGTTGGGAGCTTCTTGAAAACTCCCCCTTCATCATCAATCGATACCGTGAAGCCACCATCTCCCTCGGATACGTGGGCGACAGCGTGCTGAACTCCGTCTCCGACATCGTCATGGCGGCCATCGGATTCGTTTTCGCCTGGAAGGTTCGGCTCCGTGTGAGTGTCGCTGCCATTGTCATCCTCGAAATCGGATGCCTGCTCTGGGTGCGAGATAACCTCACGTTGAATGTCCTGATGCTGGTGCATCCGGTGCAAGCAATCAAAGACTGGCAATCAGAAAGCCACACGAAGTGAGGGATCGGGCCCGCGAGGTTCTAACACGGCGGAGTTGATCTTCCTAAAGCGGGGGCGTAGTGACGGGGAAGCCATGAACACCAAACCGACCTCTCCTCTCTCGCGCGCCACGATCGATCGCCGCTGCTTCCTCCGAGCCACCGGGCTAGGGGCAGCTCTCTTCACCACCCGAGGAGTTTTAGCGAGCCAGCTGGTTCAAACACCCAAACAGACTGAAGGCCCGTTCTATCCCGATAAGCTGCCCCTCGATACCGACAACGATCTATTGATCGTCAACGACCGACTTACGCCAGCGGACGGCGAAGTCACCTGGCTGAGCGGACGAGTGCTGGACGCGCGAGGAACACCCGTGCGGAATGCTCTGGTCGAGATCTGGCAATGCGACCACAACGGCGTCTACCTGCATAGTGGTAGCGACAACGGAACCAAGCGGGATTCAAATTTCCAAGGGTTCGGACGTTTTCTGACTGGATCCACTGGAGAATATGTTTTCCGAACCCTCAAACCGGTCGCGTATCCGGGTCGCGCGCCCCACATCCATTTCGCGCTCAAAATGAAAGGTCAGGAGAAATACACTACGCAGTGCTACATCAAGGGAGAGGCACAGAACGAAAAGGACGGGGTGTATGCTGGAATCAAGGACCTCCGAGCACGGCGATCGGTCACCGTGGCCTTCGACCCATTGAAAGGTTCACGAGTGGGAGAATTGGCCGCGCGATTCGACATCGTGCTCGGCTATACTCCGAAAGCGTAGCGGAATGTCAGGTGTTTCCCAGTCGATTACGGGCGAGATGCCAGATCTCGCTGGTGGAATCGCTAAGGAGCCAGCAACCAATCCACGGCGGCGGATGCCGTGCCGGAAGCGGCGATAGACAGATGGTGCGAGCTGGCGGCTCGCTGATAGCCCGTCCTCATCGTTGCGTTCCCCTCGCTGGTTTCTCCTGCAAGCCACAGTTTTCCAGGAGCCCCCAGCGCCAGTGCGCCGGGCAGATCGCCGTACTTCGCGGCACCGGGAAGAAATGCAGGATCTTGGATCGTGGGAACCGATCCGAAGCGAAAAGCACTGGTGTCCACAGCGGCGCTCGTCACTTGATCTCCTACCACCGCGCGTGCTACCGCGACCCAGGGGCCGGCACCCGCCAGACCGATAAGATCAATCGACTTCGAAGGACGTTCGTAATGTTTCACGAATGAGACCAGCTTGATCACGTCATGAACGCGCTGGGCAAAAACAGTCGAGTTATAGCCCGCAGTAAAGGCCGCCGATTCGCGCGGGTTTTTGACGCGAGGTGTCTGAAGCATTGCCTCTCCTTCCGCTAAAGATTCTCCCTGGTGGATCAGATCGATTCCCGCAACTGCGATCCCCGCATCAAGCAAGCGCAGAACTTCGTGACTGGGAGAAAAAGCAGCGGCCGCAGGGTCGCAGAGTCCGGACTTTCCCTCAGGATGGATCCAGATCGCCGTCCGTCCATTCCACTCTTTGGGATAGAAAAAGAGGACTGGGGATT
>JAYTTC010000553.1:0-4487 GCA_043745255.1 Verrucomicrobiales bacterium | reverse complement strand
GGTTGAGTGGCCTTCGCGAGGAGATGACCGTTGTGGAACCATTGATACTCGAGTGGCGCATCCCCTATCGCTGCAACGATGAACGTTGCGGTCTGATTCATTGCCACGACGCTATCCTGTGGTTGCAGAGAGATCAGCGGAGCAGCCGCTGGCGAACCGGAGAGCGGTTCAGCATTGGGCGCAAGCAATGTGGGGGCTTGCAGCGGAGCCGAGGACGGTCCGTCGCAGGTCTCCACGTACCCGATCGCCGCCGCGATGGGAGAGGGCACGAGATAGAGGGTGGTTTGATACCCTGAGAGCCTTCCTCCGGAATCTGCCTCCGACAGCACCAGGGTCTGGCCGAAGGCGTGGTAATTCAAAAACTGCACCGGCGCTGACTCGCCCAGGGCGATGAACTTCGCCCGATCGATCAACCCATAGCCTTTCGGAGGCACCACGATCGATCCCACTACGCGCATCATGCGGGGTTGGGTGGCGTCGTCGGTCAAGAACCAGCCGCCGACATCCACCGGAGTTTCTCCGCTGTTGAACAACTCCAGCTGGGTCATGTGAGTGCCACTCGGTTGAATGAACTCGTTGAGTCGAATCGACGGATGACGCTTTCCGTTGGGGGCCTCGGGAGAGGCATTCTGCAGGAACTCGAGGACCTCCGCAGCGCCGTCAGGCCATCGACCCTGCGACGCGCCCGGCGTTTCCGTTCCGTAGGAGATGGCATCGATTTGAAGCGGGAGAGAAGTCCCAGGCGCGGTCTGAGTGGTGTCGTTGAGCAATAGTGTGCCTCCCTCCGACCTCAACCGGAAGGGCGCGTGATCACCCCCTTGGGAGAGATCAGCGTCTGCAACCACACGCAGGAAGCCTTGAGAACCGATGTAACTCAAGGAAGGGAATCGATAGACACGCCCGCGTCCGACGATGGAGGGATCATCGGTGGCGGACACACCCTCCAAACTCACCGCGAGCCTGTCTCTGTTGAACAACTCGAACCAATCGGGACCCGTGATCGGGTTCGCCATCCACTCATTGATCGCGAGCGAGGTCACGTTCCCGAGGGACGCAGCCCCGCTGTTCGTCGTCCCGGGTGTCGGGTAGGAAAGTAGACCCCACTCGACCTCCGTGCTACCGATCGAACCGATCGAACTGTTGTCGATCTGGAATCCATAGGCCATCGCAAGGCGGGCTTGTTGAGCATCGCGAAGCGAGAGCACCGCACCTTGCCCGGGCAGTCCGAATCCTGTGTTGATGGGGAGCGCAGAAGTAATAGACATAGGAAACGCCCCGTCGCACCACACCACCCGGAGCTCGTGTGGAGCGAGGCTGATACTGGGAGGAAATCTGTAGGCTCCGTCGCGGCCGTCGTTCACCTCCAGTATCAGCCCGTCCAGGCTGATCTCCATAGCCGCGGGATTTTGCAACTCGATGAAATCAGGGAATGTTCCCGCCGGACCCGGAAGCCCATAAACGTTTTTTGCCAGTATCTCGTGGAAAATCGGCCCGGAATAGGTCGCCAGGGCTGCGTTGGCAAAGCCGGGTGTGGAACGTCCCTCGAACACAACTCGCGTGGGTGTGCCGTCCGGATAGCTTCCCACCGAGGCACCCTCAGGAGTTTGCGCAGACACTGACTCGCTCTCGATTACGTTCCCGGCAGCGTCGAGAAGCGTGATCTCCGTGCCATCGCCAGGAAGGTGGAGATCCAATTGGTTCCCGCCAAACTGGCCGTCGGCCCAGAGTTGGAGAAACCCGCGCGCTGGGAGAAACGCATTCGCGCTGTAGCGAACCGTGCGGCCTCCGACACGAAAGGAGATGCCCTTCAGCGAAACCGCGTTGTCGCTATTCCGGTTGAACAATTCGATCCAGTCGCGCTGCCCGGGAAGATGTTTCACCAAGAGCTCATTGATCCAGAGTTCTGTCTGGGGAGCGGTCGCCGCTGAGACATTGATCGCACCCGGAGTGGGTTGGTTTAAAATCCATCCGGACGCGGATCGCCCCAGGCTCTGGTTGGCGACTTGAAGCCCAAAGAGCACCGCATCGACGCGATTCGTGGCGGGATCGTAGAGCGAGATCAACTCGCCTTCTCGATGCAGAGCAAATCCCGAGTGCAGGCCGGGGGTAGCATTGGTGTCACACCAGATCACGAGGTAGCCGTCTGCCAGCAGGGCCGTCCCCGGTGAAAACACGAATCGGCGAGGATCGCCGCCGTCGCTGAGACTCCATCCCGAGAGCTCGACAGCGGATGGGCCGGGATTGTGCAGTTCGATGTAGTCAGGGGAGCTTCCGAAGTGGCTTACGGCTCCTGCGTTCTCCGCGAGGATCTCGTTGATCAACACCCGCGATGCGGGGGCTGTCGCGTTGGGCAGACCGGGAGATCCGTTGATCTGAAGGCTGGCTCGCCAATTTGCCGGGTCGTTGGGATTCCCATCAGGATCCAGGATCTCCAGCGAAGGCCCACCTCCGTCTGCGGTCGCGGGCCATCCTCCCTCGTCGTCGTAGGCCATCGAGAGCCGGACCACGCCGTCGGGTGAGATCAGTGCCAAATGCTCTCCGCCATTGGAGAGAGCTCCGGTGAAGGCCCCTCCGATTCGAGAGCCGGGATACCGCAGTTTCCAGGAGTTGGTGTCGATGCCCGAGGCCAGCACCAGGGTTCCCCCCGACGCGAGTCGCGAGCCGGGCACGAAGGTGAATCCGATGCCCTCCACCGACCATCCGGAGAGATCGAGGTCGAGAGCGCTCGTGTTCTGCAGCTCGAGGAATTCAAAGGCATCGCCCCCGATCGGGTTGTATTGGATCTCGGTGAAACGCAGTGGCGAATCGGCGGCCCCGACTTCGAATTGGGCCTCGCTGAGCGCACTCCAGTTGGTGCCGTTAAGAGTGCGGGCTTTGATCAGCCAGCTCGCGGTCAGCACCGGGGGTGCGGCAGGAATATATTCGAGGGCCGAGCTCGAGACGGCCCCCGCCCGAAAGACGCGAGGATCATTGCCATCGCGGGTGTAGTAGATCGTTCCAGGCCCGGCGTGGGTCATGGAGAGCACGAATTCTGGTGCCACTCGACCTCCATGTTGCACGAAGGCAGGAGGTGCCGCGTTGGTCGGATAGAGCCCCAGTCGGCGGAAGTAGCTAAAGACATTTGATGAGCGTAGCGGGAAATAGCGGACGGTGTTCCCCGGAGAATTGGTGAGGAACAGCAGCGACTGCAGCTCGCGAAGCCATTCCACGTTTCGGGTGTAGGGCTGCGCAGGTCGAGCGACGTCCCCCCATCGCGCGGACTCGCATACGATCGCGGGATCGAGCGTATCGATCACCTGCATGTACAGGGCCGCAGGTCGATTGCGTTCCGGGTGGGCGGGATCCCACTCGCGATTCACCGGGTCGACATAAAACATTCCCCCGTTGAAGAAATGCTTTTGCATGTGATCCGCCCAGCGGAGTCGGAATTCCGGACTCGCTCGAAAGGCGGTGAAGAGGTCGGACGGCGCTCCGAAATTGGAGATCGTGCTGACATCCTCGTTCACGTCCTTGAGCACATGTTCGGCATCCCACGAGACAAAGCGCCATCCCGGCGATCCCAGCTTTCTGTTGCGGATAGCGTACCAATTGTGTTGGTCCCAATCGTCGTTTCCCGCCCAGAAATTCACCATCATGTAGTCAATGAACCAGTCGAGGTCGATCTGTTGCAGCGCGGCTACATAGTTGGTGTTGTTGGATTGAGTCTTATGGACTGCGGAAAGGAGCGCGGCGTAGTTCGTTGCCGAGCCTGCGATCACGGTGTCGCTGGTGTGTTTGATCACGTCGTAGTCCGCGGGATCGCCGCCCCAATAGCTCGCCGCCCACTTTTCCTCGGGGCGCTCGTGCAGGTTCTTCATCCCCCAGTACAGTCCGTTGATATAAAGATGAACAAATCGTCCCCGGGGTGCCTGCGCTGCGCCTTGCATCATCAACTCATTCACGAATTGCTCGCGAGCATACTGACCGCGATTTCGCTGATCGGCATCCGTCATATGGTTCCAAACCATATTGAGCGCCGAGTCCAGAATCAGCGTGTCGAACTCGTCGACGGGACCCCCGGGATAAAGCGGGTATTTCAACTTCTTGTTGCCGAAGTCACCACTGAACACGAGTCGAAGCGAAAGGTTCTTCGATTTCCAATCGCTTCCCGCATCCGTGGGGCTGCTGCCACCCTGAACTTCGAACCCACACTCCAGACTGAATCCCGGGCTGCCGTCCGGCAGGATCAACTCCACGTGCGCGGGCTTTCGATTCTTGCTGTCTCGCTGCACGTAGACGCCCTGTGCGGGTTCAAAGAGCAGTTTTTCGTCGGTGACCAGCGAGACTGTGGGGAGAGCGAGCAATCCTTCTCGGATCATAGGGCGATAGACTGCGTTAGTGGTCACGCGTGGATCCATGGCGTAGTCGCCGCTGGTGGTCGCCTTGCCTGGAGAGATCCAGGTGGTTGGAAATCCCGCGGGATTGGCGGGTTGGTGGAGGACTTCATC
>JAYTTC010000552.1:0-4492 GCA_043745255.1 Verrucomicrobiales bacterium | reverse complement strand
GCGGGGTCGTTTGAGCCAATCGCCAGCCTGCCTCGAGCACATCGGGCAAGCGCTCGCCAGGCACGTTCCCGCAATGCACCCGCAGCAGAAACCGATCGAAGAGCGCTTTGAGCGCGTCATCCTCGGGAAGATGATTGCTGGCTCCCACGAACAGCAGCGCTTCCAGAGGTCGCGTCTCCTTGCCGCGACGAAACATTCGTTCGTTGAGCGCCACCAGAAGTGAGTTCAGGATGGCGCTGTTCGCGTTGAGGAGTTCATCCAGGAAGATGAGGGAGGCTTCAGGAAGCATTCCCTCGGTATTGGTGATCAGCTCCCCTTCGCGAAGTTTTCGAATATCGAACGGCCCAAACAGCTCGTTCGGCTCGGTGAAGCGAGTCAGAAGATAGTCGAAGGTCTTTCCTTCCAGGCGCGCAGCCAGGTTGTGGATCAGCGCGCTTTTTGCGGTGCCCGGCGGACCCAGGATGAACAGGTTCTCTCCAGCGATGAGCGAAATACCCAAGAGGTCGATGATCTCGTCCTTTCCGACGAAATCTCGACGCATGGGTTCGAGGACCTCCGACACCAGTCGGGCGGCCATTGCGGGACCGTTGCTCATACCCTGTTTCGCTTTATCACCCTCTAGGTTATTCGGAGGGATACCCGAAACCTTTAACACGAGGTTCCACAAAAACTCTCACCGTCTCCCAACCTAGGCTGGGCCCGTTGAGATGGAGGACAGGACGTTCTTCAGCCTGCGCGCAAACTCCGGTGCTAGGTCTGGACGTCCCCCCAGGGCGGTGCGGAGGCTTGAGTCGACCTCCGAATGCCCCAATCGACTATAATCCTCGGAGCGCAAGATCCGATCGACATAGAGTTGCTTGAGAGACGCCTGTGAAACAAAGGAGTTCACATCCAGCGGACCCAGGTCAGGCATTCCCACTGAGGAAAGCGGCCACAGGGTGCCGAGGGTTCGAAGTTCTCGTAAAAGCGGGTCCGCGCGGTTGAGGTGACGCGCCATGTGGAAGAGTTCCGGAAGATGGCGGAAAGTCAGGTCCGCGGACCAGTCGACCCCAGGACTGCGCGGCTTAGGGCAGGGATTCTGGAGCGCCGCGACGATCTCTGGCTCGCCGAGCTCGCGAATGACCACAAACTGACAGCTTTGATAGAAGAGACCCAAGGCCCATCCAGCAACCGACGGGTGGAATTCCGGGCCTTCCCCCGCCAACTCCGCCCGAGCGACTCGATCCAGTTCTAGTAGTTTGTTTTCTGCAGCAAAGTCGACGAGTGGCACCGGGCCTGGCCGCACCGCCGCGCGTCCATCCTCAAGCAAGAGCCCGAGAAACTCCGCTAGCTCGGAGGGTCCGTGAGAGGCGGTTGCGAGCTCAGGTTTCATCGATTCGAATTGCGAGTAGCGTCGGCCCCCGGCGTCACGCAACCGAGCGGGTCCTGCGAGCTACTTTCGTTCCACAAATACCACGCTCTTGTCCGGACCCCGGACTCCGGCCGTGGCGAGTGCCGGAGGAATTTCCCCCACAAGATCACTGTTCACGCCACCATAATCACTGGTCTTGCACCACCCGTGGACCTCAACCGACGTGCCTCCGTCGATGAATTTCGTGTTTACAGCATCGGGTGCGGGATACTTTAAGATCTTCGAATGCCTCGAGACCGTTGTGATGAGTAACTGGTGAATCATCTGCAAATCCTGGCCCGCTGCCACACCGACGCTCAGATCCACCCGGCGAATCGGGTTCGCGGTGTAGTTGGTGATCGTGCTCCCCATGATGGAAGAATTGGGAACGATGATCTTCTTGTTATCTGCGGTGTGGAGGGTGGTGGAAAAGATCTGAACTTCCTCCACCGTGCCCTCGATGCCGGCCCCGTTGATCACATCACCTTTGCGGAAGGGTCGGAACACCACGATTAGGAAACCTGAAGCAAAGTTGGAAAGCCCGCCCTGGAGGGCAAGGCCGATCGCCAGGCCTGCAGCGGCGATCACCGCTGCGAAGGTTTTGGTATCGATGCCGAGTTGCCCCAGCGCCGTAATGACCACGAAAGTCATGATCCCGGCGTGCGCCATATTCCCGACGAAGTCCCCGACGGTTTCATCGATGTGACGCTTCGCCAGTAGACGGCGGACAAAGTTGCGCGCGATGCCGGCACCGACATACCCGATCACCAGAATGCCGATAGCGATAGCGATGCTGGTTCCCCAGACGATGACCTCCGGCGGCAGGCCGGTCACATCCTCAATGCGCTTGGTGATGGTGTGATCGGGCTTGAGCAGTGCGGTGGCCGGAAGCGTCGGAATGCCGACTGAGCTGGGAGTTGATGCGGCGGTCGCTTGGGCGAGGAAGAGTGCTGAGTACATGGCTCGGTAAAATTCGAAACAATTTCGCGAAGATAGTTGTAGAGTGACGCGGCCCCTAGCAAGCGAAGTCTTAGCGAACGCCTCCCCTGGTTTGAAAACTACGCAACCTGAACTCCTCTAAGGTTGACTTGCGGCATTCTCGGACCATCGTTGTGTCGCGATTCGTTCGGTCAAATCTATTTCATTATGGCAGAGTCACCTCGCAGTTCCGTAAAATCCGGCGGTCTTTTCAAAAAACTGGGTATCGGAGTTGGCGTCTTCTTGATCTTGCTGGTGGGGATCTACCTCGTGGGTACCAGCAGTGGCTTTCTCAAAAGCGTGGTGCTTCCACGAGTCGGCGCGGCATTGCACGCCACCGTCACCGCCGACGAGATCCATCTGAGTCCGTTCTCATCCGTCCAGATTCGAGGTCTCCGAGTGATCACCGTAGGGGAAACTCCACTGCTCACGGTGCTGGAGATCCGAGCGCGTTATCATCTCTTCGACATCCTTGCGGGTAAGATTTCCGTGGATGAGGTCACGATGGACACGCCCGTGCTGCAGATTGTTCCGACCGCCGATGGGAAGGACAATCTGCAACCGTTGCTGGCTGGAGACGCCGCTCCAGCCAAGCCGAATGCCTCCAGCCGAAGCCCCGCTCTGAACATCCGTTCGGTCACGCTTCGGAATGGAAGTGTTCGTCAGGTCACAGCCCTGCCTCTCACTCGGGAAAGGCCAAAGGGAGGGCAGCAGGTCATCGAACTGGCGAATGTGGCGGTGTCGCTCGACCAACTCGCAGCGGGACAGTCAGGAAAGCTCATGGTGAGCGCTGAGCCCAAAATGGATCAGGGAGCGGCAGATCGCTTGCAGGGCAAGTTGCAGCTACAGCTCGACCTGGCACTCACGGCAGCGTCGCAGCCGCAGTCCATCAAGGGGAGTGGACGAACCGATATCACGACGGCGACCGGATCGTTTGCGCGGCTTGCCGGATTCACGCCGTTGTTCGAGGTGGATGTCTCGCCCTCAGAGGTGAAACAGGTGTCGTTGCGATTCGAGCAATCAGGCAAAGCGATTCCGGGAGTCTTCAATATTGCAGGCCCCTTCGATATCTCGAAACGCGAAGGGCGCTTGAAACTCGAGTTAACCGGAGTTGATCGCCAAGTGCTCGACGCCGTCGGTGCGGCCGCAGGGCTTGAATTTGGTGCCACCAAAGTGGGCTTGGCCAGCGATCTTGAGATCGCTCAGGGTGGGAATTCGATTCACGCTTCCGGGGCGTTCACTTCGAGCCCGTTCAGCGTGGTGCGGAACGGACAAACGCTTCCCTCGCTCGACCTCAATGCCAACTTCGACCTTCAAGCTGATCTCGCGGGCAGTAGCGCAAAACTCGGAGTGCTGAATCTTCAGGCGCTTCAGACGGGTCGCCCGTTGGTGAGTGGATCGCTGACCGCTCCCATGACCCTCGCGTGGGGCGGTGCGGACGCCAACGCCGCGGACGCCGCCTTCCAGCTCGTCGTTACGAATCTAAGTCTTCCGGACTGGAAGGCGCTGACCGGGGACGCCCTCACGGCAGGTCGTGCCGCAGGTGTTACCCGTGTGATCGCGCGCAACGGCGGGAAATCCCTTCAACTTGAGAGCGATCTTGGCATCACCGATCTCAGCCTTCAGCTTGGATCGCGTCCCTTCTCGCAGGGAGCTCTTCGCGTGAGCTTGCGCGGGCAGCTGACCGAGTTCAGGCAGCTATCACTCGAGGGTTTGAAAGTGGATCTGACCCAGTCCGGGCAACCCGCGCTCGCGATCGAAGGAGCCGCGGGTTGGAATTTCCTGAGCGGAGTATTCTCCTCCAAGACCGCGTTCTCCGTGGTAGCGGATCGACTGCTCGGGTCCGGTCCCAAGCAATCGCTTACCCTGACCCTGGCTTCAGAGGGCAGCTTGCTTGGAAAAGTTCTCGAGCTGAAAAAACTCACCGCGACACTTCCCTCCACTCCGCGCGCGCCGAACAACGAATTTTCGCTCAGTGGACGCCTCGATCAAAATGACCCTGCAGCGCAGATCGGTGCCTTGACGGTGCAATCCACCACTCTGGATTTGACGTCGCTTTATGAAGTGTTCGCAGGAGCCAAGAGTCCCACCCCTGCCACCCCTGCCACCCCCGCTCCGGGTGGT
>JAYTTC010000551.1:0-4495 GCA_043745255.1 Verrucomicrobiales bacterium | reverse complement strand
TCACGAGACGCCGCTACCCATTCAGGCATCTCTCACTTTTAATTGCACCCCAGTCGGACGTCCCTGAATTTGCTTCTGGCTTCACAGCCGCTACGTTTCCACCGCATCGGGATGTCTCCCGCGTTGCTCCCGGACCTAACAAATTTGTAATGTTCCAGACAGGATGCCGACAGAATAGGCAGCCATATTCGGACCCAGATGGTGAGAGACGATTTTAACAACCGGAATCCTAAGATGAAAAAAATCATGAATCAGTTCAGTGGGCCGCTCCTGGTATTGGGGGCGACGATGCTCGGCGCCGCAGTCTGGCTGGCAACTCCTGCTCGACTTGAAGCGAAGGAGGATAAACATCCCTCGGTAAAGCTTGAAACCGACACCACACCCCTCGAGCGAAGCGGAAAGTTTACCGCCAGCTTTTCTCATGTGGTGAAGAAAGTCAGTCCGAGCGTGGTGAAGGTGTATAGCACCACCAAAGCCAAGATGGTGAACGGCCCTGGCAATCCGTTCGGGGATGATCCCCTTTTGAGACGCTTCTTCGGCGAGGAGGGCGGTCGACAACAGCACCGCCAACCCCGCGAGCAGGGATTGGGTTCCGGGGTCATTATCACCAAGGACGGTTACATACTGACCAATAACCACGTGGTGGAGGGTGCGGACGAGGTCAAGGTGGCCGTGGGTCCGGAGGACAAGGAGTTTGCCGCCACGGTCGTGGGCCGGGACGACAAAACCGATATCGCGGTGTTGAAGATTGAGGCGAGCGATCTGGAACCCATCGCTATCGCGGATAGCGACACCATCGAAGTGGGCGACGTGGTCCTGGCGGTCGGAAATCCGTTCGGCATTGGACAGACCGTCACCATGGGATTGGTGAGCGCCACCCGACGAGCCGCACTGGGATTGAAATACGAGAACTTCATTCAGACCGATGCTCCGATCAATCCGGGTAACTCCGGGGGCGCACTCATCGACGCGGTCGGGCGTTTGATCGGAATTAATACTGCCATCCTCAGCCGTAGCGGCGGCAACCAGGGCATTGGATTTGCAGTGCCCATCAACCTGGCTCGTTTTGTCATGGAAAGCATCGTCCGCGACGGTCGGGTGATCCGTGGCTACATGGGGGTGATCCTGCAGTCCATGACCCCGGGGTTGGCAAAACAGTTTCAGCTGAGTGATTCGGGAGGCGCCCTGGTGGCCGAGGTGGCTCCCAACACGCCTGCCTCCAAGGCTGGACTCAAGGAAGGGGACGTGATTCTGGAGGTGGACGGAAAGCCCATCCGCGACAGCCGGGCGCTCACCCTGCAAGTGAGTCAAACCTCCCCTGGAACCAAGGTGGTGTTGAAGGTGCTCCGTGAAGGTGAGCGCAGAAAGGTGGACGTGCTCCTGAAGGAGTTTCCGGATTCGCTGGCAGTCAACGAAGACAAGAAGGACTCCAAGGAAGAAGTGGATGCCTTGAACGGGGTGACGGTCGCGGATCTGGATCGGGGTTCACGCAATCGCTACGGGATTCCGTCGGAAATCAAGGGAGCGATTGTGGTGAAAATCGAGGAAGACTCTCCCGCGGCTGAGGGCGGGCTTCGAGTCGGAGACGTAGTTCGCGAGATGAACCGCAAACCTGTCACCACCGCCGATGAGGCAGTCGAACTTAGCGAAAAGATCAAAGATCAGACCGTGCTTTTGCGAGTCTGGACGCCCGACGGCAACGGCCGCGGATCCAACCGCTACGTAGTAGTGCAGGAGGAAAAACGGAAATAATCCCAGTATCCTGAAATCCCGCCCCGATCGCCCTCCCAGTGCCGTTCCAAGGCATCTCATGGGAGGGCGTCCATTTTAACTTAGATTTTGCTTAGCGTGGTCGAATCCCACTTAATCGCGCACGACATGCGCCTCCTCGTAGTTGAAGACGACAAGAAGATCGCGTCGTTTGTAGTCAACGGATTGAAACAGGCCGGCTTTGCGGTCGATCATTCCGCGGACGGAGACGAGGCCCTCGCTCTCGCTCGCTCCGCTCCCTACGACGCGCTCGTGCTGGATTTGATGCTGCCCAAGCGGGATGGCCTCAGCGTTCTGGAGACGCTGCGCCGGGAGGGATTGCGCACGCCGGTGATCATTCTCAGTGCCAAAGCCTCCCTCGACGATCGCATTAAGGGACTCCAGGCGGGGGGAGATGACTATCTTACCAAGCCCTTCGCTTTCTCCGAACTTCTCGCCCGGGTGCAGGCCTTGATCCGACGCGCTTCGCAGTCGACCGAACCGACTCGGCTGAGCTGTGCCGATCTGGTGGTTGATCTTCTGAGTCGTGAGGTGACGCGTGGGAATCAGAAAATCGAGCTTCAGGCACGGGAGTTCTCGCTCCTCGAATATCTGATGCGCAATCCGGGTCGGGTGGTTACCAAAACGATGATCCTGGAACATGTCTGGGACTACAGCTTTGATCCTCAAACCAATGTCGTCGATGTGCTGGTGTATCGTTTGCGAACGAAAGTAGACAAAGATTTTCCGGTGAAGCTGATTCACACTATTCGGGGCGTCGGCTATGTCCTTAAGAATGCTTGAGCGACTGACCCGCACCATCAGCTTCCGGCTGAATGCGTGGTACGCGCTGGTGTTGACCGTGAGCATGGCCGCGCTCTATGTGTTCATGTCGCTGCTGCTCTCGGCCGCGATAGAAACCAAGGATCGAGAGGTCATCACCTCCCAAATCAAGGAATTCGCCGCTCTCTATCAGGCGGGCGGAGTGCGCGCTCTCAAAGTGTTGACCGACGGGTCGGGTGAGGATCGAAAAGCCAAGAATTACTTTGTTCGTCTGATCGGCCCTCGCCAGGAGACGGTCATCGTCTCGGTGCCCCCAGATTGGGTCGGGTATGGATCCTCCGAATTGCTGGTCGGCAGCTATCGCGTTCAGGTTAAGAGCCCCTATCTGCGTATTCCCAAGGATGACGAGCGGGACCTAACCCTTGGCGCGCAGAAACTCCCGGACGGCTGGGAACTGCAGGTGGGGCGCATCACGAATAATCGCGAAAGCCTCATGCAGCCCTTTCGACGCACTTTCTTTCTGGTGATGACGCCTGTGCTTGCGTTGGCCCTGCTCGGTGGGGCGCTCTTCTCGCATCGGGTGACGCGTCCGATTCGACAAGTGGTAGCGACCGCCAAGTCCATCATCGATACCGGCAAGCTCGATGCCCGGGTACCCGCCGCTCAGTCGAACGACGAGATGGCGGAACTGGCCCGCCTGTTTAATCACATGCTGGACAAGAACCAGGCGCTGATCCGCGGGATGCGCGAGTCCCTGGATAACGTGGCTCACGATCTTCGGACCCCCCTGACCCGCCTCCGAGGCATTGCTGAGTTGGCGCTGCAGAAGCCCGAGGATGGCGAAAAGATCACCGAAGCGCTGGCAGACTGCGTCGAAGAATCGGATCGAGTGCTTACCATGCTCCGGACGCTGCTCGACGTGGCTGAGGCGGAGGCTGGGGTGATGAAGCTCAATCGCGAGCGATGGGATGTGTGCTCTCTCTTGGAAGAAGTGATCAGCCTCTACGATTACGTCGCTGAGGAGAAGCGGATCACGCTCCGGCAGGAATTGGAGCGCCCCTGCTTCGCCACCTTGGATGCCAGCCGGATGCGACAGGTGTTCGGAAACCTTCTCGACAATGCCATTAAATATACCCCCGAAGGCGGCACGGTGATCATTCGCACCCGACAGGAGCCTGGAACGGTGATGATCCAATTTCGGGACAATGGCATGGGCATTCCCTTTGAAGAGCAGGAAAAAATCTGGGAGCGACTGTATCGCGGAGATAAGAGTCGTTCTCAGCGCGGTCTGGGTCTTGGGCTCAGCCTGGTCCAGGCGATCGTCCATGCGCACCAAGGTGAAGTGAAGGTCGCGAGTCTTCCCGGAGAAGGCTCGGTCTTCACGGTGAAGCTTGGGACTGCCTGAACCGACAGAAATATTGATGTCGAGATTCCAGCCCTCTCGTTGCGTTGATTGTCTTCTGTAGTGTGGGCCGTATCGGCCCATCCCCCGCCCGGATCGTCCGATACGGACGACGCTACAGAAGCAGGGCACCGTATAAGGGGCAGGCGGACCGCGAAGAAAAAGCCCTGGCGAGGTCGGTTCTTATTTTGGAGGATGAGTTCCCTGCCAAGCGAGTTCGGCTTTTTTGCGATTCTTGTGCCATCCGCGGTTAAAGTCCCAGTCCGGGGTTCGAAACAGTGCAGGGGGGCGCGGCACAGCCTTTCTTGAGCCCCCCCGGAGGAGGCTTAAGCTGAGTGGCAAATCAGCCGAAGGGATAGGAAGAGGTACCGTGGGGATTGAGTTCCTCGGTGCCTGCTTGATCGTGCGATCGGTGGACGTCCTGTTGGGATCCAGAGATATTCGAATGTTTCTTTCTGCCTTTGACCTGCGATGAACGATGACGACGCATACCTTCTGATCCTGGAGGACAACGAGCTCATCTCCAGTGGTCTAAAGCGTTGGGTGAAGGAGAGGTTCCCG
>JAYTTC010000550.1:0-4495 GCA_043745255.1 Verrucomicrobiales bacterium | reverse complement strand
CACACCCGGTCGGTTCATCGCTCGCCAGCCGACCACCACCTGATCGGACCCGACGCCGAGCAGATCTCCGCAACCCACCGCATGACCATCGACGAGTTGATCGTCCAACACATGGCGCTTCCAGAAGCGATGGGCCGATCCTGCATCGGGAGAGGTATAGACCACCGCCTGCAGCCCGTGCATCGGCTCCACTGTTGCAAGGAAACGTTGTTTATTTCCAAGCTTTCCGTCGCGGATTTCACCGGCTCCTATGAAGTTCGTCTCGCTCCCCTCATTTCCCACCAACTGCTGGCGTCGCCACCCGTTGGCCTCCTTACTAAAGTGGAAGATACCCTCCTTCGCCGCCACTAGCAGCTCGTGCCAGGCGCGACCTTCCCACATCACGGGTTGAAAGTTATGGGTCATGTGGAGAGAGGAATCGATCAGCTCGACACGCCAGTTGGCGGCGGCCTCGCCGGGCATTCGAAGTGCATTGATGCGAACTCCTTCTCCTTGTCCGTTCTTGTTTCCGCGGCCGTGCAGTGGCACGACCACCAGATCGTAGGTGCCGGCGGAACTCCGAATCCATTTCATCCGATGTACCGTGGGCTCGTGGGGCAGCGCCACTGGGGTCCACGGCTGGGTCCGGTCCGGCGAGGGAACCAGGAAAAAATTCGCTCCGCTGTTCAGGGTATCTCCCGGGTTCCAACCGGCTCCAGCAGCGATCTCCACTTTCCCGTCTCCATTGAGATCCTGAACCGCGATGCAGACGTGGTCCAGGTCAGTGAGTTTCTCGGCGATTAAGTATTTGGTCCAGGATGGGTTTTTGTACCAGACGATCTGATTCTTGTCCGCCAGCACAATATCCAGTTTGCCATCTCCGTCCACGTCGCCCGTCGCGACGCCGTAGCCGATGGCAATGTTGGTATCCACGTTCATCGGACGAAAAACCGGCTGAGGCGGTTCGGCCGTCACCCGCGAAGCGATGGAGCAAGAGAGGAGGCCGAGAAGAAGCTGCGTTTTCATGGGCGTATAGGCGTCTGAGGGCCACCGTAGGAGCGTCCGCCCCGCGCGAGCAATCCCAATCTGAAGGTCAGCTAGGGCCCGAACACGCGAACCGTGTTCGGGCCTTTGATAGAAACTAACTCTTCCAGAGCATGTCCGCGACGGTGCGCCCGGCAGGAATGAACGGCAGCACATGCTCGCTGTAAGGTGTAATCACATCCAGCACGTAAGGAGTTTTGGCGTCGAGCATCCGTTTCATGGCTGCACGGAGATGGCTCTTGAACATGACTCGCTCAGCAGGGACGTTGAACGCGTGGGCCATGGTGACGAAGTCCGGATAGATCAGAGGGCGGTTGTCTGGATCGCCCAAATACGTATGACCACGATTGCCTGCGAAAAACTTATCTTCCCATTGCATCACCATTCCAAGGTGCTGGTTGTTTAGGATGAGGGCTTTTGCGGCAATCTTTTCAATATGCGCGGTGGCCAACTCCTGGACATTCATCAGGAAGGAACCGTCGCCATCGATGTCGACGACCTGTTGGTCTGGGCAGGCTACCTTCGCACCCATTGCGGCCGGGTAGCCGAAACCCATCGCACCGAGCCCAGCGCTAGTGATGAACTGGCGAGGAAACTTGAACTTGTAGTGCTGCCCGGCCCACATCTGGTGCTGGCCGACTCCTGTGGTGATGATCGCATCGCCGCCGGTGAGCTGAAAAAGCACATCGATGGCATGCTGCGGCAGGATGACTTCGCTTTCCTTGCCCACCATGTGATCCTTCATGTGATCTGATTTGATCACCTCGTCCGTCACTCGGTAGGTGAGGGGCGCGCGCTCTTTCCACTCGGCGATCTGTTTGTTCCACGCAGTGAAGTCGCTCGTGATCGGGCGGCGCTTCACCATCTCGGCAAGTCGACCCAGGGCATACTTCACGTCGCTCTCGATCGCCAGGGTCACCTTGCGGTTCTTGTTGTGCTCGGAAGGATCAATGTCCACGTGAACGATGGTTCCGTGTTCGCAGAACTTCTCGACTTTGCCAGTGACGCGATCGTCGAACCGGACGCCGAAAGCGAGGAGCAGATCGGCACCGTCCTTCAGCTTCACTTCTGCGTCATTGGCGTGTTTGCGAGGCGCGAACTCTCCGCTGACAGCCCAGTTGGCATAGGCCGCTCCGTGCATTCCCAGCCATCGCAGGGAGAGTGGGTGGTGCTCGGGGAATGAGCCCACACCCATGAGGGTGGTGGTCACAGGGATGTTCGTGCGCTGAGCGAAGTCCAACAGCTCGCGAGACGCTTCTCCGCTGATGATTCCGCCGCCGACATACAGAACCGGTCGCTCGGCCTTTTGGATCATCCCGATGATCTCGTTCAACGAAAGATCATCTGCTTTTTTCGGCTCTGAGTAGCCCGCGAGACTGACCCCTCGGGGCCAGACCGGCTGCGTCTTGGCTTGTTGGATGTTTTTGGGGAAGTCGATCACCACCGGCCCCGGACGGCCTGTTTGTGCAATATGGAATGCCTCCTTGACGATCCGCGCGATGTCGTTGATGTCGGTGATCAGGTAGCTGTGCTTGAC
This sequence comes from Verrucomicrobiales bacterium, assembly GCA_043745255.1. Lineage (GTDB taxonomy): Bacteria > Verrucomicrobiota > Verrucomicrobiia > Limisphaerales > UBA11320 > UBA11320. Next base: position 1,935 of record JAYTTC010000550.1, on the reverse strand, counting down.
GACGGGAAGAGTCATCCCGAAAAAGTCGGTCTCTTGAAACGCACCCTTACCGATCATGGCCTGCGGCACCTGTCCGGTGAGGGCTACCATGGGAATGCTGTCCATGTAGGCATCGGCGATGGCCGTCACCAGATTGGTAGCGCCGGGTCCACTGGTCGCCATACAGACGCCGGCCCTGCCGGTGGCTCGTGCATAGCCCTCGGCAGCGAAAGAGCCGCCCTGTTCGTGACGGGGCAAGATGGTGCGGATCTTCTTGGAATGGGTGAGCGACTGGTGGATTTCCATGCTAGCCCCTCCGGGATAGGCAAAGATAACTTCCACCCCTTCGCGCTCCAGCGCTTCCACGAGGATGTCGCGTCCCAGCATCACCGGGCCCAACTCGGAACGCGGCTTGGCGGCGTTTTTCTTCTTCTCGGTCGCAGTAGCGGTCTTGCTCATATCAGTTACAGGTTGACGGCGGCTCGGATCGCAGGCGCAAAAAAACCCACGACCGTTGCCAGCCGTGGGTTGTTGTCGAAATCCTGGGTCAGGTGCGACAAGCCACGACGGCGTCCGGTACTACTACCAGAACGCTCGCCAAAGTGACTACTGGCACATAACACATTAGGGCGTAAAAACTAGTCAGCTGGTTCCTCGGGGTCAAGTCGGTTTTAGGGTCAATTTGGGGCAGTTTTTCATCGCCTCTGGCTACATTGCGCGGCGAAGGATTGGCGCAGACGCGGGGCTGGGGACCTCGGCCTGCACGGTAGGTCGCATGCCCCGGTAACGCGTGGCCGCGCGCGCCGTTCGTTGCCTGTTCGAAGTCACCCCTGGCGCTTATCTTTCGATGACCCTTTCTGCCCTTCAGACCTTTGGGTATACTGAACCTGGAGGTTCCAGGGGAGGCCTACGCTACAGAAAACAAACAAGGCAAGGAAGGGGTCCAGGCGGCAATTGTGGCTAAACTGCGGTCGCCACATGGCCGATACCTGAGTATTGAGGGCGGCTGACGTTCAGCCGTCTTCTGCTCTTGTCTACCGAAGTCCCTTGGTTGAGGCTTTGGGGCCATTAAGATATGAAGATTCGACGCATTGCCGACCTGATCCTGACCATGCTCCATCGCCGGGGCGTGGGATACCTGTCACACTTGGCCCTCGGTTACGGAATCCCGCATCTGGCCTATCGAATTTATCGGAGCCCTCTACAGTATCGCACCCGCCAGCTCGCGATCGCGATCGCCGCGCTGTTCACCCTCGTGGTCGCGCTCATCCTCGGACTGATCTTTGGGGTCAAAGCAGGGATCGTTGCCGCAGCGGCCCTGATTCTCGTCGGAGTAGGAGCGGTGGGACTGTCCCGAGTCGCGGCCTATTCGCGACTAGAGTCCCACGCCCGTCAGCTGGACCGTGATCGTGGGGGCAGAGTCAGCGCTGCCTCGTTCACCCGATGGTCCACATTCCCAGTCTCCGCCGACACCCGGGCTGGCATTGAAGGGGCCCGCCAGAAGGCGGGGACCAAGGAAGTGGTCGTGGGTCGAATCGATGACGATGGTCGCGTCCTGGGCCTTTTTGGGGAACTTCCCGGCTTGCCCAACATCGACAAAGCCTCGTTCGTTGAGCGGAAGCGTTTTGATCTCTCGATCGTTGTGATCGACGACGCTGTTCTGATTCGGAAAGACTATCGAGGCGATCGTCGCTCCATGGTCTATGAATGGGCAACGCTGCTTCACTTGGCCGGCAAAGTGAATGTCCCAGCGGTGCATCATATCGATGATGCGGGCACTCTGCTCTACAAGAATCTCATCCTGGGCGAGACCTTGCGCGAACGTCTGGTCGCAGCAGGCGCGAGGATTCTTCGCACCCACACCAATAACGACCCCGCGCTCGCACAGCTCAGCGAATTGCAGCGTGTGGAAGCAGCTTGGCAGCGCGCCGGGGAAGTATTACCGAAGTGTTTCAC
>JAYTTC010000549.1:0-4508 GCA_043745255.1 Verrucomicrobiales bacterium | reverse complement strand
TGAGCTGCGCGCCCTTAGCGGGTGGCGCAGACAAATCCCGTCGGAATCCCAATCTGAGCCCAGCGCCGCGATTACGCAGCCTTACCGCAAGGACACGGCAGAGGTGTGGAGGTCCGCAGGCGAGAGCGGAGCTCCACGCCAATGTGTGGAAAACGCCAGGGAGTGCTGAAATGGGGCCAAGATCTTGTTGTTGTTTGATCTTGGTCATCTTGGGGCCGCCGAAGTCTATTGCTTGTTCGGAATAGGCTTCGGCGGTGTTTTTTGGAGAGAAGGGGCAAAATACTCCGGTCGTATCCCTAATATTAGGGAATAACTATCAGGAAATATCGATGGAATCCCTAGTTCTAGGGATTGGCTAGACCCTAACTTGCGTTAGAGTGGGGGGGTTGCCGTGGCTTCAAACAGACGCCAAGGAGGTGTGGGTGATGGTCTTCCTTTGAGACTGCGGTGATTTAGACTGCAGTGATTTCTCGAACTAGTGACTGTCAAATTCCTCCTTGAACACCTCCGACCCGATGCGTCCGATAGCGGGCCACGTTTACTTTTTGCTCATCTCAAACACTCCGGTCCACCCGGGGCTAGGCGGAGAAGCGATGAGGTGTTCGCACCGATCCAGGTATAGCAGGATCAAGGGATCTTTCTCCTGCAACGAATCGGCCTTTTGGAAGGCGGTCTGTGCTTCGGGGAAGGATTGCGATCGGTACAGCCGAACGCCCTCTTCATACAACTCCAGCCAGGGTAAGGAGACCTTTGCGTTACCCGCTTCCTTCGGGACTGTAAACACGGCGACGGGTTGCGTCTTGCCCTTGACGCGAACAAGATCCACCGATCGGAGTGTGAACCTCTCGCGAACAAGTGATTCCAGGCTATCTCCCAATAGGAGATCGAGATGATACTCTTTGGTAAGGCTTTCCAATCGCGAAGCTAGGTTGACGGCATCCCCGATTACCGAGACCTCCATCTTCTCCTCTGAACCTAGATTTCCGACGATCACCTCTCCGTGGTTGATCCCGATACCAAAGGCGAGGGTCTGCATCCCTTGACTTTGCCATCGGTGATTTAGGAGTTGGAGAGAGTCTCGCATCTGCAGTGCAGAGAGCACGGCTCGTTCGGCGTCGGCTTGAACCCCAGCACTCACAAAACTTCCCCAATCCGCCATCACTGCGTCCCCAATGAATTTATCCAACCGACCCCGGTTTTTCACGACGATGCCTACCATCTCCTGGAAGTATTCGTTCAGTTGCTTTACCAGAGCGGCTGCGTTGGTGGCCTCGGTGAGCGTTGTGAACCCTCGAATATCCGAGAAGAACACCGTCACGGGTTTGCGAACTCCGGTGAGCGAGTTGAGATAAGTCTGTGGATTGTCGATCAGCTCTCGCACGACATCTTTTGCGACATAGCGCTCCAGAGTGCGGCGCAGTTGAGCTTTGTCCCGACGCGCCTGGGCGAAATCATAGACCAGTCCCATCAACGTCGTGCTGAGCAGTGCGGCCGAAGGAGCGACGATTGCGATGTAGACGTTGGTGCGATCGTAGAGAAGTTGGCTGGTAAGTAGATAAAGTCCCAGCACTAGGCCGGCCATCACGAAGCGCTGAAAGAGTCGAGGAAAGCGCCAGATCAAGAGCCAGCCCACCAGGCCTGCCCAGCTCGTGAGGAGAAAATCGGTTGTGGGCGAAGCCTCTTCGAGGAAATCGGCTTGGAGCGCAGCAGCCAGAATGTTCAGGTGGATTTCTGGGCCGAGCATGTTTTGGTGGAACGGAGTGCGATGCTCGTCGTGGAAAATATTTGCGGCGGGTCCGATTAACACGATCTTGTTCTTGAAAGCCTCTTGTCGAAGGTAGTTCGCTTCCCAAATCTTCCGATCCAGAATCTGGCTGATCGGAAGCATCCGATAGCCCTCGCCGGGTCGTGCGGTATACCGAAATCGTTTCGCTGTCTCCTCCTTGGGGAGTGTCTCCTGCATGCCTGCGTGGCGCAGTATCCGCGCGGTCAGCGATTCTGCTTCCACCCCTGGAGGCAGAGCCGATGTGAGGTCGCCTGTTCGGTGAAACTCGACCCTGCGAATGACATCTCCCGCATCGGATTCCAGGTTCACGTAGCCTACCCGTGGATCTTGCATCGGGTGCCCGGCGCTTGGATTGATGATCGTAGAGGAGGGGAACTGCAGCACGGCGTAGGAACCGCGATCGGAGCGGGCGTCGATCACGTTTGCGCCCAGGACTACACGGTTGCGGTACTTTTCCACCACGATACGCAACTGTTCGTCGCCCTGGTCTGGGTTGGTAAATATCAGATCGAGCGCCACCACCTTTGCGCCTGCGTTGATTAACCGCTCAATCGCGATTGCCCATACCTCGCGTGACCATGGCCAGTTCTTCGAGATGAGCGCCAGGGAGGGGTCTTGCCGCTTCTCCTCATCGCTGTAGTAGCTGTCGTAGCTCGACTGATCGATCCCCACGAAGACCAATCGAGAATCGGCAGGGACCTTTCGGCCGAATTGAAGTCGAAGATCTTCGCTGTAGGACTCGATTTCCAGCAGTCGATGCCAGCCAGAAACGATGAGCATGGCGCAGATGGCTGTGAACCCGACTGACACAACGGCGTGGGTGATCAGCCTCTTCGCGCTAGGTCGCATTAGTTCTTCAAAAAGCTTCAGGCTCGCGCACTCCAATACCGGTAATCAATTGCCGGAAACAAGTTGTCTCGAGCCTCGAGAGCGAACAGCTCCTTCTTGTTAATTCGAGTGGTGGTGAGTTGCTCATGCAGATTGAGAAATTGCACCAGGTGTTCTTTCACGCGCTGAACAGCGTATTCCGGACTTGTGCCGGTGCGCAGGATAAACGGCCAGTCGCTCGATTGCGCGAGTAGGAGTTCTCGAGCCGCCTGCTTTAACGCTCGCAGCGTAAGACCGCTCGCGTCGGGATACTGCTTCACCAGCTCGCTCATTCTTGTTTGGGCCGCGTCGAGGTGAGGAAGGATCCATTGGTTCTCATCATTCAACCAGACCTTGAGATGGCCTTCCTCTCCCCAGGTTGAGGGGCTGGGGGTTGCAACCTGCTGGGTGGGGTTCTCTTTGAGATAGTCCCGAGGAGTGGTGAGTTTGACGATGTTCTGGTCGTAAACTGTCTTTCTCACAAAATAGTCGAGGAACTCGGGTCCTTCGTACCACCAGTGGCCAAAGAGCTCAGCGTCGTAGGGGGAAATAAGAAGCGGCGGACGCCCGATAATGTTCCCAATTCTCTGAATCTGCGTCATTCGGCTCTCTAGAAAATGCTGCGCTTGGTCCGCCGCAGCCTGGAGCGCGGCTCGCCTCTCGTAGACCTGCTTCTGGTGATCTCCGGTAATGGAGTAGTACTTGATACCGGTGAAGCCGCGGCCGTCAGTGCCGGGCAGGTATGGCTTGACATAGTCGAAGTCGAGGTCGTAGCCCACATCGCGGTAAAAATCCCGATAGCGAGGATCTGCCGGATAGCCGCTCTGCCGACTCCAAACCTGAGTGGCGGATTCGTGATCGCGTCCGAACGCGGCGATGCCGTTGTTCGTGAACACCGGGGCATACACCCCATAGCGAGGTCGGGGCCTGGCGTGGAGCAGGCCGCGAGTGTCCATGACGAACCAGCGAATGTTCGCTTCCTGGAGCACCAGTTCCACGCCGTCGGTATAGGCACATTCCGGCAACCAGATTCCGGCGGGATCCTGTCCAAAACAGTGACGGTAGTGGTCACGCGCAACGAGGATCTGCGCTCGGAGGGAGGGAGGATGATTTGTTAGCAGCGGAAGCACTGCGTGCGTTGCCGCAGTGGTTATAATTTCGAGGCGTCCTCGTTCCTGAAATTTGCGGAATGCGCCAACCACGTTTCGTCCATAGGCGTTCCAGGTTTTCCGTAACGTGGTTAGACGATGGTGGTACATCCAGGCCAAGTCATGGAAGGCGCGATCCCAATGAGTGCGATGGATCTCTTTCTCCGCCAGATCGATCAACCCATCCAAGCGCTGTGTGCAACGATCTTGTAGGAGTGGATCGAGCAGCATCGAGCAGAGGGTGGGAGAAAGCGTGAGTGTCAGGCGTGTCTCCATCCCATCGTTCAACCAGCCGTCCATTACCTGTATGAGGGGGAGGTAGGATTCGAGGACTGCCTCGTAGAACCAACTCTCCTCCAGGAATCGTTCGTTGTCTGGATGCCGGACGAACGGCAGGTGCGCGTGCAAGATGATGGCGAGGTATCCGTGCATTCTGTTGAAAACCCAAGGTTCTCCCCCGCATCAAACCGGAATTCCCCCCTTCGTGGCAATCTCTGGTTTTCAAACTCGCCGTTTACGATACATTATCAACATGTCTGAGCAGGAAATGGCCGCTTTGGGAGTGGTTGCCGTCACCGTCGTCCTCTTCATTCGCGCTTCGATACGCCGTCGACGGCACCCAGCTTGGTCCCGGCCTTCGGGATGTGGGTGCAGCAGCGGTTCGCTTGGAACCCCCCAGAGTATCGTTCTCACGGGCCGAAGAGGGG
>JAYTTC010000548.1:0-4509 GCA_043745255.1 Verrucomicrobiales bacterium | reverse complement strand
CTCAGTCTGCTCGGGTGAGGGGGGCAACCCGATAAGATCAAAGGAGACCCGTCGCAGCCACATTGTGCGATCTGCTTCTCGAGAGGGCTGAAGGTGTTCTTTCTCCAGTCGAGCGAGGATGAAGCGATCTACCTCGTTCCGTGCCCAGACACGGTTCTTGGTGTCAGGGAATGCGGGCTGTGTCACGGGCTTGAAAGACCAATGGTCCAGCTTGTCCACTGGCGCCGCGATGGAGCTTAGTGCTGCCAGCAGTACGATGAGAGAGTATCCCCTCATGCGAGTTCAGGCATGCGGAAGCGACCTGACTTGCAAGTCCTCAACCCGGGCCCTGTTGAAGTGAAGGGGCTCTTGTTTCGTTGACCGACATTTGATACGGCGTATTCCATGGATGCAAGCGACGCGATACCATCCCTGTTTCTTCTCCTCTACGGCAAGCGAAGACTGCGCAATCGAAAGCATGGACGTTTTTAAGGTCCCGCACTAAAACAGCACCCTAACAACTCGCATGCATCTGACTCCGCTCGACTGGCTGGTCGCTCTGCTCTCCGTCGCCATCTGCTTCGTGCCCGCTTTCTTCGTTGCGAAGCGATCGGGTAAAAGTACCACCGAGTTCTTCGCCGCCGCCTGGTTTGCTGTGAAGCATGTGGGAGGGCTGGGCGTCATGGTGGAGAAGCTGACTCCGGCCATGACCGCTCCGGACGGCAAGACAGTGCTGAACTACCTCAATATTCTCCCGGACTTCACCCACAATTGGGATCTCGCTCTTGCGCCGGAATGGCCTGGAAATTAGCTCGAGCACAGCACTTCTGATCACCGTGGCTATCACCACGGTGTCCTGGGTGCTCACCGCCTATCTGGGACCGCAGACTGAGCGTGAGACTCTGGTCTCTTTTTACCGAAAAGTCCGACCGGCAGGCCCGGGCTGGAGACACATCCGCGCGCTGGCGGGCACCCCCTCCTCAGGCCAATCGCAGTCTGGAGATAACCTCCCGCTCGCTCTGCTGGGTTGGGTTACCGGCTGCATCGTCATCTGGTCAGCGCTGTTCGCTCTCGGTAACTTCCTTTACGGCCGAATCGTCCGATACGGACGACGCTACAGAAGGCGGGCTGCAGTTCTGTAGTGTGGGCCGTATCGGCCCATCCCCGCCCCATCTCTTCGAATCCGCGAGACTCCATTCCCACCCACTTTTAATCACACCCGATCGCACCCCCTGATTGCCCCCGCGTTTTATTTGTGTTTAATTGCATTCACGGTTACCCGATCTATTGGATGGTCATAGTTATAGTCCAGAATGGGTTCCCATGCTCCCTCTCAACACGGCTCGTGCGTTGATTCCCTTTGGTTCAGGGAAAGCATGGCTCTGCGCCCTTCTCGTGGTCACGACGTCCCTCCTCGCCTCTGCGTCAGGTCCGTTCTTTATCAGCGAGATTCTTTTCAATCCGCCGGGTCCGGACGCGCCCAACGAATATATCGAGATCCGTGGAGCTCCCAACAGCAGCTTTCCTGCGGGAAGCTATCTGGTTGGGATTGAAGGAGACGCTGCTGACAATCCAGGTGAGATTCAGGATCTGTTCGATCTTTCCGGACGAACCCTGGGCGCGAACGGATTCCTGGTGCTCCTCCAGAAAACCAATTCCTATGCCCCGCATCCCTTGAGTCGGGTGCTCGCGCAAACCGGTCCGGATCCTGGATGGGGACACGGGGACGCCAGCACTGTTCGACATCGGGGCCAGGCGCGACAGACCGATTTGGAGAACGCTTCCGTAACTTTCATGTTGGTCCAGTCTTCTAAACCGCCATCCATTGGAGACGACCTGGACTCTGACGATGACGGAGAGCTCGACGGGGATTTGTTTGACAGCTGGAGAGTGTATGATTCGGTCGGCATTCTGGACCCCGACGGCGCTGGAGACATCGTCTATGCTGCCATCAACTTTCGCCGATTTGGCCTTCCTGGTAGCAGCGCAAAGGCATCGGGAGTCGTCGTTCCAGTGTCATTCACTCCCAGTTATGTGGGGCGGATCGGGAATTCTGTGGGGTATAAGCCTGCCGATTGGGTGGCCAGCGACTCGCTGCAGGGAGCGGCACCGCAGTTTCGCCTCGGGGACGCGGCTCATTCAACACCTAGCAGCCTCGGCAGCGCGCCGATGAATCACTTAGGCGCTCCGAATTTTGGAGCGCCTGCACTCTCTGGGGTCGCGATCAGCGGACCTATCAATCAGCTTCCCATGCACGAGGAGGGGTCCACGAATGCCTACACAGTGGCTCTCACCGTCCAGCCCCTGAGTGAGGTGAGCCTGCAGTTGTCGGCTGAGGAGGGACTTGAGGTCAGCGTGGACAGCGGAGTCTCGTTCTCATCCAGAGCGATCCTTCGAATGAAGTCCACCGACCCCACCATGATCCAGTTTCGAACGACGGACGACGATCTGATCCAGCGCTCTCCGCGCTTGCTGCAGATCTATCATCAAGTGTTGCCGGGAGGAGATCCCGCCTACACGGACGCGATCACTCCCTCGGTTGCGGTTTCCGTGCTCGATAACGAAATGCTGCTGTTGAACGAAGTGCTTGCGAATCCGGTGGGAACCGATGTTTCTCGGCAATTTATCGAACTGCGCGGCACGCCGGGTGCGATGCTGCGAGGTGTCAGCGTTGTCGCCATTGAAGGGAAAGCGGCGGACAATCCTGGAACGATCGAGGCGCTGATCGATCTGGACGGCGTGCGCCTGGGTCAGAGCGGATTGCTCTTCCTCTCGGCTCCGGATCAGCCCTATGCCCTTGAGCCTCGAACTCACTTCATAGCGGATGAGCGCTTCGGCCAGACGAATGGATTTCTTCCCAAGGACACTCTATCGCTGCTGGTCGTTGCGAGTGCGGTCCCGCTGATCGACGGCGACGATCTGGACCATGGAGACAATGGACAGCTGGAGGGTTTGCCCAAGGGAACTACTATTCTCGATTCGATCTCCTGGCTTCACGGTGCTATCGGCGACGTGGCATACGGGCCCGTTCTATCCGATCTACCGAATCTCTATCCCGACGCGGCCACGCGGTTTCCCGGGAACAACCGCGCGAGCACTGCTTCCGCTTGGTTCTACGGGGATCTGAAGGGGGACGATCCTCAGGGGCTGCATTATGATCGCCAGCTTTCTAGCGCAAATCTTCCCCCGGCGGCGGTCCTCACGCCCGGTGTTCTCAACAACACGCCTCCGCTGATTTCGAAAGTGGAGCCGATGGCTGGCGCGCTTGAAGATCCGACCAATCCCTCGGTCACGTTTTCGGTCACCGATGCTGAAAGTCCACCGGCTCAGATCGAGGTGGCAGCGACTAGCAGCAATCCCGGGGTAGTGCCGGATCAGAACCTCGAGCTGACGCCTCTGGGGTCAGGGTTATGGCGACTGGACCTTGATCCCATCGAGATTGGCTACTCCACCATTCAGATCCGAGCCACCGACGGTGAACTCGGTGCGCAGATGAGCTTTCGATATGCCGCATCTCGAGGTGGCGATTCTCGCACGCGCTTCCTGATGGGTTCCGGCGATGGATCCACTGCGATCCCCGTTTCTGGCAATCGTATTCTGGTGGGAGACGATGAAAACCAGGTGCTGCGACTCTATGATCGGGATCGTTCCGGCTATCCTCTAGATCGATTCGATATCACTCCGTTCCTTGAGTTGACGGACATCGAGAAAGGAGTGCCCCGCGAGGTCGATATTGAGGCCTCCACGCGCGCTGGAAATCGCCTTTTCTGGATGGGGGCTCATTCCCATGCCAGCGTCGCTGAGATCCGAACCAATCGATCCAGAATTTTTGCTACCGATCTCAAAGACGAAGGCGGCAACGTTTCACTCTCGTATGTGGGTCGCTACGACTATTTGAAGCTGGATCTAGTCCAATGGGATGAAAATAACGGTCACGGAAAGGGTTCGGCTTACTATGGATTGAAGGCGAGCACGCAAGAGGGAGTGGATCCAAAGTCGCTGGATGGATCCGGCTTCAATCTTGAGGGGCTATCAATGGCCCCCGGGAGTACTCAGGTGGCGTATGTGGCGTGTCGAGCTCCACAGGTGCCGGCCGCGCATCGAACCCACGCGTTGATTGTGCCTGTGCTCAACTTCGCTGCGCTGGCCGCTGGGAGCGGCCCGCCGGGATCGGCTGTGTTTGGCGATCCGATCGAACTGGACCTTTTTGGCCGAGGCATTCGAAGCCTCGAAGGCATTGGGACCAACTTCCTCATCATTGCCGGTCCCGCAGGTCCGGTCCCCACAAACTATCCGAACGATTTCCGTCTTTATACCTGGACCGGAGCGCCCTCTGACGCACCGCAGCTGCGAGCGGCGTCGCTAGCGGGGTTGAACCCAGAGGGCATCGTGGAATTGCCCGAGCTGCCGTGGACGCCAGATCGCGAAGTGCAACTCCTCAGCGATTGTGGGACGGCGATTTGGTACGGCGATGGGGTGATTACCAAATTGCTCCCCACACCCAATTTTAAGAAATCCCGTCTCGATTGG
>JAYTTC010000547.1:0-4512 GCA_043745255.1 Verrucomicrobiales bacterium | reverse complement strand
GCGTCGAATAATTTCAATCGACTCGACGGAATCTATTACTGCAACCACGCCATGGGCATTCGAGCGAGCAAGAGCGGTTTCATCGGCAATGGAGCTGTAGTGTGTCGGGATGAAGCCATTGTCTTCAGTGGCTCCTTGAAGTTCAACTACGACTCCCGAATTCACAGCCGCTATTCGGATGACCCCAATCGTTTCATCGACCTGGGGCTGCCGATTGCGAACAAAATTGCCCTTCTAACCTACACGGAGTTGGCCCCCAACGATCCGAACTTCGGGCTGTAATCCAGAGGCAAACTTCCACCTGGAGGGCGACTCCGATCGTTGATCGATCGGAGTCGACGTCCGGAAACGCAAGACTTAGTCCATTGGCAATGAAACTCCCCCTACTCACCGGCGTGGTACTAGCGGCATCCCTCATCGTCTTCGCTCCGATCACCTCCCTAGCGATCGATCCGCTTCCACCCGAGCTCGAAAAGGCATCTCTCGAGAAAAAGGCGGCCTACTGGCAAAAAAGCTCGCGAGAAGGAGGGGAACTTCGTCATCAAGTCGCGGTAAAACGATGGGAAGAGGGACAGGTGCGAAAACGCGCGATGATCCAAAATCTAGAACACCGCGCCGAAACGGTGAGATCCGAACTCGCGATGCAGACGGCGGTATCCCAGGGCAAACCCCCAACCGAAAATCCAGAGCCGAGTGGCTCCGATTCATCCCTCGTTCTCTACCTGATGATCGGGGGAATGCTGGTCGGTGGCGGATACCTGATGCATCAGCGGATGCAAGAAGCGGAGCAAACCAGCTAACACTCCCCGGTGGGAGAGATTGTTCCACTGGCCGGGTCGGGGAAGAGCAGGCTGGCCGCCAGTGGATTTTCAAGAATGCCGTTGCTGGTCACTCAGCGGCAAGGTATCCATTCCAGCGAGCTGCGGCTCATCACCATGAGTGCCCCACCGAAATTTCTAGAGCTGCCAGGACTGTGCGTCACCTTGGATCGCTTGGTTTACCGTGACGTCGCAGAAGAATCTCCGGATCGTCCGCATAGTTTCGCCTACTTTCTCACCATCCATAATGGATCTACTCAGACTGTCACCATCCGTGGCCGCAAATGGGTGGTGGTGCATGATGACGGTAACACTACCGTGGTGGAGGGAGAAGGGGTGGTGGGACAAACCCCGACATTGGAACCGGGTGGAGAATTCTCCTACAACAGCCACCACTTGATCGATACGGCTACCGCTACGGTCGAAGGAAGCTACCTAGGAGTCACACCGGAGGGGGACCGGGTGCTGATACGCATCCCCTGCTTCGAGTTGACAGTTCCAGGAAAAAACTGACGCCGCTGGCGCATGCCACAACCGGTGTTCAGACCCGCCTCCGACTCTATACTGTGACGCGAGATCGACTCACTCGAACCGAAGTGCTCCGTGTGGAGCATCTCACCCTTCGACGAGGCCGCGTTCTCATCCTCGACGATGTCTCGTGGTGCATGCGACGGAGGGAACATTGGGTCATTCTTGGATCCAACGGCTCGGGAAAGACTTCACTGCTCAGTTCGCTAACCGGCTACCTCACTCCCACCTCTGGACAACTGATCCTGCTGGGGGAGGAGTTTGGTAGGTCGGATTGGAGGTCCCTGCGTTCCCGAGTGGGCCTGGTCAGCAGCTCCATCCGCCAGCTGATGCCTGATCACGAACCCGCTCTCATCACGGTCGCCAGCGGGCGATACGCGATGATCGACTATTGGGGAACTCCTAAGCCACGAGAACAGCGTGAAGCGCGTGGCATTCTGCGTCAGGTGGAATGTGAAGACATTTGGGATCGGCCCTGGATCTATCTATCGCAAGGAGAACGCCAGCGAGTTCTGATCGGACGCGCGCTCATGGCCAAGCCCGAGCTTCTGATCCTTGATGAGCCTTGCGCGGGGCTCGACCCGGCAGCACGGGAACTCTTCCTCCAGTTTCTCAACCGTTTGGGTCGCGATCCGGATGGGCCGAGCCTTGTGCTGGTAACCCATCACGTGGAGGAGATCACCCCAGTCTTCACTCACGCGCTTATCTTGAAGCAAGGGCGGGTGCTCCGCACAGGGCGCAAGGCGAGCGTGATCACTTCCCCTATCCTCACGGAGGCGTTCGGACTCCCGGCCACCGTGAGTCGAACGAAGGGACGCTACGGCCTTGCCGTGCGTCCCCTTCGCCATCGAGCGCTTTGAAAGCGGGCAACTCCTCAGGCCTGCTTCGACGCGAGCAACTCAGCGAGAAGATCGTTCGATCGCTTGAGCATTTCCCGTGGGTCTTCTAGAAGTCCCGCTGAGACACGCGCTGTATCGAAGAGTTGCTCAGCGACCTTCCCGGCCAGCGCAGTGTTGCCCTGACGCAAGGTTTCGAGCTGCGCGATAAGGCGGTGGGCTGGATTGATCTCAAAATCACAGCGCACCGGGCCAGGGGCCTGCTGATCTCGCTTCATGCTCCGAAGCATACGCCGCATCGATGCAGTCATATATTTATCGCTGTCGAGAGCCACGGCCGGGCTGTCCACCAATCGCTTCGACACACGCACCTCATGCACGCGCTCGCCGAGAGTTTCCTTAAACCACGACACCAGGGACTCGATCTGTGGCTCGCTCAGGCTTCCGACAGGCTTGTCGGTCAGATCCAGCTCAGCCTTCTCAGCGGGACGCAACGGCTTTCCCTCGAAGTGGCTGAGATTCTCCATGACGAATTCGTCCCAGGGATCGAACAGGAAGAGAACTTCCAATTTACGCGAGGCGAAGACTTCGAAGTAGGGACTGCTCTGGGCCGCTTCGCGATTCGGTGCGAGCAGGCAATAGATTTCCTTCTGATCTGAAGGCATGCGCCGGACGTACTCGGCCAAGGAGGTTTGTTGCCCCGCATCCAGGGTCGAGGACTCGTAGCGCAACAATTTGCCAAGGGTCTCTCGGTGGGTGAAGTCGGTCACGACGCCTTCCTTGAGGAATCGGCTGAATTGAGCGTAAAATTTACCGTACAGTTCAGGATCCTTCTCCGAGGTTTCATCCAGAAACTTGAGAAAACGAGAAGTCAGCACCTTATTCAACTTCTGCATCAAGGCGCTGTCCTGCATCGTCTCACGCGAGATGTTCAACGGGATGTCCTCGCTATCCACCACTCCTTTCAGGAACCGCAGCCAGTCGGGGAAGAGATTCTTCGACTTGGGCTGGATCAGCACTTTCTTGCAGTAGAGGTTCACCTCGGAATCCACACGCCCCATCCCCATGCTTTCGAGGTTTGTGCTCGGGACGAAGAGGAGAGATTGGATCGCCAACGGTGCATCCGCGCTGAAATGCAGACGCAGCAAGGGTGCCTCGTGTTCGTGCGCCACGTAATGGTAGAACTCGTTATACTCCTCGTCCTTGATCTCAGATCGGCTGCGCGTCCAGATGGCCTGAACCGTATTGAGACGCTTGCCGTTCAGTTCAATTGGGAAGGAAACAAAGCTGGAGTAGCGCTTGATGATTCGATCCACATCCTGTTCCACTGCGAAATCCTTGGCTTCATCTTTTAACTGGAGCGTGATGAGCGTGCCACGAGCTGCCTCGGGAGCGTCCTCCAGCTCGTAGCCGGTTGTGCCCTGACTCACCCATCGACTGGCTGCCTCCTCCACGCGACACGAGCGCGTCACCACCGTGACCTGGGAGGCGACCATGAAGGCCGAATAGAATCCGACACCGAACTGACCGATCAGTTTCGCGTCCGCTTTCTTCTCTTCGGAGATCTGCTTCAAGAAAGCTTTGGTTCCCGAGTGAGCGATGGTCCCAAGATTTTCGACCACTTCGGAGCGACTCATCCCGATACCCGTGTCGGCGAAGGTGATCGTCCCAGCCTTCTCATCCGTTGTCACCCGGATGAGGAGTGGCACATCCGGATCGGAAATGAGTTGTCCTGAACTTTGGAGGAATCGCAATTTTTCGCAGGCGTCCGCCGCGTTGGAAATCAGCTCTCGAATAAAGATCTCGCGATCGGTGTAGAGAGAATGGATGACGATATCCAGCAGTTGCTGAATCTCGGCTTGAAATGAATGCTTTTCGGGGGTGCTCATAAAATCGGGCCTCTTGAATTAGAGCCTGGATGCTCGAACGTCAAGACCGTGGACGTCCCTCCAAAATCCACGGGGTGTGATTAAAAGTGGGTGAGAATGGAGTCTCGCCTATTCGAAAAGGTGGGACGGGGATGGGCCGATACGGCCCACGCTACAGAACTACAGCCCGTCTTCTGTAGCGTCGTCCGTATCGGACGATCCGGACGGGGATGGGCCGATACGGCCCACGCTACAGAACTACAGCCCTGCTTCTGTAGTGTCGTCCGTATCGGACGATCCGGACGGGGATGGGCCGATACGGCCCACGCTACAGAACTACAGCTCTGCTTCTGTGGCGTCGTCCAGAGCCCCGGTCTTTTTTGCGTCTCTTGCGCCTTTTCGCGGCTAAGCCCGGCCCTGCCCGTTTCCGATCCGGGGAGGAGCTTGTACCGCGGATTGCGC
>JAYTTC010000546.1:0-4514 GCA_043745255.1 Verrucomicrobiales bacterium | reverse complement strand
CACGGTTCGAATTGGATCCCTGATCTGGATCTCGACACTCTCAGGAAGTCGAAGCACCCGGGAGGCCAGCTCTCTTGGAAATTCATGCACGAACCTTTGAGCCAGCAGCCGACCGTTGGGAGCCACCACAAACGCCCATTCGGCGTTCGGGATCTTAAGGCTGGCATCCAATGCGGACTGAACCAGGAGTAGATCCCGATTCACCAAGCCCCTCTCAGTCGCGTTTGCCAGTGAGCTTGCAAGAGTCCTTCCGTGCAACTGGAAATCAGCCTTCGACGTGTTTCGCACCACGTGATGCAAAACAAACCCCAATAGCCCAACCGTTGCCAGAACGCAGCAGACCTGGACGAAAAGCAGCTTATGGAAGAGTCTGATCATCGATATTCCATCCCGCTCTCTCCAGGCACCCAGCAGCCGTTCTGAACGACTCTCCCTGCGCGACGGAAGCAGCCGACTCGAGAGATCAACAGTCCTCGAAACGCGCTCGGCAAGTCATCCATTTGACCTCCCGCAGTCGAGTCGCGCTTCCGAGACAGAAGGTGTTGTCCTCGCATACGATTTCATGTCCGCAACAAAGTGAGGGAAGTGATAGCGCCCGATTTCGAGCTCGCTAGAGCGGGACACTTCCCCCCCTTAGCTCTTGCAAGAGTATCGGCGAGGGACAGTGGTTCTTGAGCCGAGAAAGAAGGAGTTGAGCGACCCGCGAAGGAACGCCAGGGGAGGTGAAGGAAACAGACAGTTCAGGATAGCCCTGCAAGACCGCCAGAAACCTACTTGGCTGCCGTGGGTGTGTGAATTACCCGGTCTTGGTCGATTCCGTATCTCTCAAGCACTCGGCGTGTTGCCGCAGCGGCTGAAGTGGCATCCAGGACCATTCTACGCATGGAGTCTCCGCGCATATATTCGATAACGTGGAAACCGTCCTTGGGAGCAGCCAGCGCCGCCTCCAGATCGGTCAGGCGGCTGATCTTTCGACCGTTGACGGTGTCCAAGACCAGCAATCGCACATCCTGGTAGCCCAGGTTATAGGCATCCGGCAAAATATTGGATAGAAGCACCAGCGCGGGCCGCTGCTGGGTCGCTCCCTCGTTGCTGTAATAGGAAAGTCGAAACGGTGCTCGGCGCTTCCAGTCGTCGCCCCAGCTTCGCAAATACTGACCGGAAAGCGGCTGGAAGACCAGCCCTCCCATGATCAGATACTCCGGCTCCTGATCGAAGAGATTTTCCGGGAGCAGATGAGTAAAGAAGTCTGC
Source organism: Verrucomicrobiales bacterium (assembly GCA_043745255.1). GTDB lineage: Bacteria > Verrucomicrobiota > Verrucomicrobiia > Limisphaerales > UBA11320 > UBA11320. The sequence goes on along the minus strand of JAYTTC010000546.1, from coordinate 3,261 downwards.
CTTCGGCAGAGAATATTTAACCTCCAGCGGTTTCCCTTCTCGCCAGACTTTGATGAGCACACTGTCCCCAGCCCAGTGGTTACGGGTGGCCAGGTTTTCTAGCAGCAGGTGGCCGTACATCGGGTCGTGGTAGTTCCCCTGAGAGTCGATTTCGAAGCCGTCGACCTCCAGGATCAAGTCGCGCGGCTTGATGACGTTGGTCTGTCCCAACTCCCGGGCACCTTCTATAACCGCGACTCCGCGAGTGTCGCCGGCATGGTCCAGATAGCGGTGGACCGCAGGATTTTCACTCGGCTGCCAGACGAAGTCGAAGAAGCCCAGTCCACGGAAGTCTCCCTTGCGTCGAGCCTCCAGAACCGAACGAATAAAGGGTGCAGGCGTGGCCACGCATAGGTTGCGCGTCTGGGATGTGATCAGGCCTGCCACGCGGTTTCCCACCATCAACGGCTCGCCCCAACCGACGCCACTGACGTCCGAGGAAAGTTCCACCTGCGCATACTGCACAAAGCTCAGCTTCGCATCGATGACCTGGAATTGGTTGAGCTCTGCCTTGCGCACTTCCATGTTGCCGCTGCGCCAGCGATGGATTTCAAACTCCTCCCCAGGGGACAACTTCGACGCAAGCTCGACGACCTTCACCCCTTTCCAGAACTCCGCATCCTTGGCGGCGATCACCGCGAGATTAGCGTGATAATCAATCCAGATCACTTCGACTTCCCACCACTTTCCACGGCCATCACGCTGCGCCCGAACCAGGGTGCGATCCGAGAGGCCATCCGCCGTGGTCAACAACTCGGTCGGCCCGATCACCAGCGCGCTCTTGCGAATCGAGCCACTCGATCGGGTCCAGGGCATCTGATAGTCATACTGCTTGCGGTTGACCTCCAACTCCACGAGCGAGTTCTGCAGCTGTGCGCGTGCGGCAACTCTTGATGGTTTTGCTGAAATCGACAACGCACCGGTTAGGGTGAACATCAGCGCAACCAGCGCAATCAGGCGATGAATCATAGGCGACGGTCTTTGGAAATTCCGTAGGTCTTCAAAATCTCAGCGTTGGCGCGATCGGTATCCTCCTTCGAGAGACACTCAATTCCATTGTTCGGAAGGAATTCAATCACATGCTCCCGATTGGTGCTGCTGCTGAAGGCTTGGATCACGTCCTCGAGTCGGTTGATCACCTTGCCGTTGATCTTCCCAACCAGCGAGCGGGACTGGACCTTCAGGTTCGCGTTCACAGGATGCGCGAGCGTGGCGGCCAGAACGATGGGTTCGGGACGATTGGACTCCGGATGTTCGGTCCTTCGATAATAGATTTCGTACACCAGCTCCGCATTGGCAGCGTCGGACCAGTTGCGACCGAACGTCTTCAGATAATCCAGGCTCAGCGGGGTAAAAACCAGCCCTCCATAGACGAAATACTTCGGAGGAATATCGTACTGATTGCTGACCATTTTCTCCTGATCGTTGACCGCCATCGGCACTTGAAGCGTGAGTTCCTCCCCTTTTCGCCAAACCTTCATCACCACCTTCTCCCCGGCCTGCACTGTCTGCAGCGCCGCAGTCAGGTTCATTCGATTGCCTTCGTAGAGAATGGTGGAATCACTCCCCACATCAAACTCACCAATCTTGAGGATAACATCATCCTCCTCGAGAATCCCTTTGGCCGAGGAGAATGGGAGTATCGCATCGATACGGGCACCCATCCCCTGCTCTGGCAATTTAAGCGATCGCCGGTGAGCGGCATTCTGTAAGGCCATCACTCGAATCCCAGCCAGGGGAAAGCCCTTATAGGTTCCGTCTTCAATATCCTTGAGGAAATGTTGGATCACCGGAGGAGGAATGAAGAATCCTGTGTTCTCGAGGCCTGGAATTCCTTGAAACGCCACGCCGACCACCTGGCCATCCTGGATGACCGGCCCTCCGCTGTTTCCGGGATTGATCGCAGCGTCGGTTTGCACTCCGATGAAGGAGCGGTTCCCAATGTGGGCGTAAGGCTGCAACTCAATCCGCGACACCACCCCGCGAGTGTAGGAGATCTGCTCACCACCGGCCGGGTATCCGTAGGTCACCACCGTCGAACGCACCAGGGGCATGTCCCCCACCGTCAGCGGTTCCAAACCCTGGTAGAAGCCCTCATCCTCAACCTCGAGAACCGCGAGATCGCAGTCGTGGGCAATAAAGAGCACCTTGGCAGGATACGGTCGCGGATCCTGGTATCGGCGTACCAGAATCTGCTTCGCCCAGCTCACCACATGGGCGTTGGTCATAATTCGTTTTCCCTTGATGAGAAAACCCGTGCCGGAGCTCCGCCTTACCGGCTCCAATCGCCAAGGCGCATCCCAAACGGTGGCCTGGCTGAAGTTGTAAACCTGAATGACCGATTTTTCAGGAGCGGTGTTCACCGCCTGGGCAGCGACCGTCGCCAACAGAAGCGGTAGTATGAAGAGCCTTCGCACGAGGCAAAAATGGGCGGGCGGGTGGCCATGGGTCAAGCGATTTGAGCCAGCCCAGCCATTCTTCCAATGAACTTCACCCAGCCATTCTCCTTTTCATCTCCGGAGTCGCGGTTTCCCGCTTCTGTAGCGTCCTCCGTATCGGACGATCGGGGCGGGGATGGGCCGATACGGCCCACACTACAGAAAGGCCCCAACATCCCGTGAGGGCTGAAGGCCGACATCTGAGTCCCCCCGTCCCTGAGACGACAACCCGCTTGCCTGCGCAGCGACCTCCCTACGCAATCAGCTTGGACACCACTTCGCCGGCAATGTCCGTAAGTCGGAAATCGCGCCCCTGGAACCGATAGGTCAACTTGGTGTGATCAAAACCCAGGAGATGGAGCAAGGTGGCGTGCAGGTCATGAACATGAACTTTGTCCTTGGACGCGTTGAACCCGAAGTCGTCGGACTCCCCGTAGGTAAGTCCTTTTTTCACGCCGCCGCCCGCCATCCACATGCTAAAGCAATTCGGATGATGATCCCGACCGTCACTCCCGCCTTGCACCATCGGCGTCCGGCCGAATTCGCCGCCCCAAATCACCAGTGTGTCCTCCAGCAAACCGCGCTGCTTGAGATCCTTGATGAGCGCGGCGCAGGCCTGGTCCGTGTCGCGACAATTCTTCTTCAGATCCGCCGTCAGATTGCCGTGCTGATCCCAGGCTTCGTGGAAGATCTGAACGAAGCGAACGCCCCGTTCCACCAGACGACGCGCCAGCAGACAGCTGTTGGCGAACGAGGTCTTTCCCGGTTCCGCTCCGTAGAGATC
>JAYTTC010000545.1:0-4516 GCA_043745255.1 Verrucomicrobiales bacterium | reverse complement strand
TCTTTCCGCCACCGATACGGAGGTGCTCGCGCATTTAATTGGTGAACATTACGAAAAGGTTAAGCACTTAAAAGGAGAGCACCATATCCTCACGCAGGCGGTGATGAACGCACTCCGTGACGTTATAGGCACCTATGGCATTGGCGTGATTTCAGTGGATCATCCCGGTGTTTTGGTGGCGGCGCGTCGTGGATCTCCGCTGCTCGTGGGCGTCGGCGAGGGCGAACATTTTGTCGCGAGCGACGCCAGTGCGGTCGTCGCGCATACCCGTCAGGTGGCGTATTTGAACGACTATGACGTCGCGACGATCACCGCGGGGGAATTTACGGTGACGAGCCTCGGCTCCGATACCGCGAGGATTCAGATTAGCCAGCTCGAGTTCAGCGCGGAAGCGGCGGAGAAGGGAGCCTATCCGCACTACATGCTCAAAGAGATCTTTGAGCAGCCGAGCACGGTTCAGAACGCGCTGCGAGGCCGGATCGATTTTGAAGAAGGGATGCCAAAGTTCGGCGGGTTGAATATGTCGGTGGCCGAACTCCGGGAGGTCGATCAGATCGTGATCGCCGCCTGCGGTACCAGTTGGCACGCGGCATTGGTGGGGGAATATTTATTTGAGGAATTCGCCCACATTCCCACCGAGGTGGAATACGCCAGCGAGTACCGCTATCGAAACGCTCCTCTGGAAAAGCACACTCTAGTTCTGGTGATCACGCAATCGGGAGAGACAGCGGACACGCTGGCAGGATTGCGGGAGTCCCGTCGGCGAGGGCACAAGGTTCTCTCGATTTGCAATGTCGTGGGCAGCACCATCGCTCGGGAGGCAGATGGGGGAATTTATCTGCACGCGGGTCCGGAGATCGGCGTGGCTTCGACCAAGGCGTTCACGTCCCAGGTCTCGGTGCTGGCGTTGTTCAGTCTTCTGATGGGAAGAATTCGAATGCTCTCCTCCAGTCGTGGGCTTCAGGTTCTTCGCGCGCTCGAGGCGGCTCCTGAGCAGATGGAGAAGATTCTCGCTCAAAACGAGGCGATCAAGAAGATCGCCCTGAAATACGCCCATGCCGAAGACTTCTTCTTCCTGGGGCGGCAGTACAGCTTCCCCGTGGCGCTCGAGGGCGCGCTGAAGCTTAAGGAAATTTCCTACATCCACGCCGAGGGCTATCCCGCGGCGGAGATGAAGCATGGACCGATCGCCATGATCGACGAGAAGACCCCCACCGTGTTCGTCATTCCCTCGGATCCACTCTACGAGAAGTGCTTCAGCAATCTCGAGGAGATCAAGGCCCGCAAAGGACCGGTCATCGCCATCGCGACGGAGGGAAACACTCGGATCCGGGATCGAGTGGATGATGTGATCTACATTCCTGCCACGATTGAGCCGGTGGTTCCACTCCTGAGTGTGATTCCCTTGCAGTTGCTCGCCTACCACATCGCGGTCGCTCGAGGCTGTGACGTGGACAAGCCACGCAATCTCGCCAAAAGCGTGACCGTCGAATAGGCCGTTCCGCAGGCTGGCTTCTGAACCCTCGTCCGTATCGGACGATCGGGACGGGGATGGGCCGATACGGCCCACACTAGTGTGCTTCTGTAGTGTCGTCCGTACCGGACGAGTTCTCCTTTCTGACGGGCGTTAAAACTCAACGCCTTAACACTCAAACCGGACCGTAGAATCAAGGTTTTCTCAGCCTGCTTCAAGGCTTATCGGCTTAACTCGGGAACTGCTTACCTATGCTTCGCCAGCACACCTTTGCTGGCAAGTATGCTGGCACTGCGACCGACTTGAGATTCGTTTAGGGAGGAACGAGCCGATCGCGGTGGCGACGCGGTGAAGGCCTGAATCGATTGTCATGAAATCCCGCCAGTTTCAACATCGTGCCTCACCATGAACAACCCGGCGTCGTAAAACTGGTAAATCCACATTCCCACGGTCCTCTGCTCTTGTGCGACTCTTTGCCCAAATCGAAAAACGCCGCCACCCCGTTGGTCGGCGGTGAGAATTGAGATCGCAGCTTTGAAGGTCGGATGCTGCGCACCGAACTGGTTCAGCTGCGTCACCGGGTTTGTCTATCTCACCCATTTCTGAACTATTCACGCTCAGTCAAGCGATTCCCCAGGCGATTGAACGACTCCAGGATCTTCCAATCCCGCAAAAACCCCAAGGACGAATCGTTTTCGTCCCAGCTGCCGCGAACCAAACCATTGCGCCTCGGTTCACGGTTCACGGTTCAGGGTCCGTTGAGGACGCCGCTTCTTTCAATCCCGTCCCTCAAACAGGAAGCTGATTCGCTTTTACACCCGGATTCATTGGCTCTCGACCGTTCCACAAATCTCGCTCCTGACCTCTGGAACGCTGCGACAATTCGAGAGAAGTGTGCGAGTGTTACGGGGTGACCCCCTTTGACTGTCCTGTCCGCGCGCGCGGACCTGGAATGACTGTTTTGGAAAGCAATCTACGAGTCTTCGCTCTGGGAGTCTCGACCGTTGAATCGCCGCGAAAGGGTTTCTCGAAATAGAGGTTTGTTTCTTTTTCTTGCCCGATGGTAGGTTCCTTCACGAACAAAAGAGGTTGCTGAAAAGGCACATACACCATGCAGATTACCGACGGAATCCTGTGGGAGATGTTGGTCGCCAAGTCGCCGGTTTCCCGTATCGACGTCACCGTCCCACCTGACGGCTCTGGTTTGCTGCCGGTTTTCAACGACGACACTCCCACGGGGGCTCGGGTTCAAGCCGCCGCTGACTACCTGGCCGCAAGCGGAGGCGGGGTTCTCTACTTCCCTGCAGGCACCTATCTCATGGATCGGAACAGCACCCTCCCTTCGATCCCCAGTGGAGTCGGCATCGCGCAGCACTACTCGGTGATGATCACCGGTTCGAATGTCATGATTGAAGGAGACGGTGCTGCCTCCGTCATCAAGCAGGCCGATGCTTTTACCACCCCTTTTTACTTCGCATTCGCCAATACACCCGGGAATGGGAACATAGGGATTCGGAGGATGAAGTTCTTGGGAGACACAACAACGACGCTCCTCCCCGTCTCGGCCGAACTTCTGGCCACTTCAGGAGGCAGTGGCACCGGGGCGCTGCTGGCGTTCACGGGAACTCAGGGGAACCCTGCCCGAAACTTTCTGATCAGCGAGTGCCTATTTGAAGATGGGAACAAGGCTTCACCCATAAGCCTGGCCTATCTGGAGAACGTTTCCATCGTTGCCAGCTCCTTCGTTCACTTCCGAGACTACTTTCAGCTGACGACCGTTCGGGCGGCCAGCACTGGGAATATTCCAAGCATCGCAAGTGCCTCGTTCGACCCAGCAACTGCGGCCGTTGATGGGGTCACCTCCCTTTCAGCCGGCGATCGGCTGCTGGTACGTGTCCAAACGACGGGTTCCGAAAACGGTGTCTACGTCGTGACCGGGACCTCCTCACCCTTTCTCTTAGTTCGCGCTGAGGACGCGGACTCAACACTCAAGCTGGAGGGCCTGCTGGTCCTCGTGATGGAGGGAACCAACCATCGGGGTAAAGTCTTTCGCACGTTCACGCAAACCCCGTTGGTAGCGGGGGTGAGCCCAGTCAGACTCAAGAACCCTAGGAGAGTGCGCGCTGCGTCGGTTGTCGCAATGTCCGTACCCATCGACACGGGGCTTTCCAACGTCAATGTCAATGGCATCGCCGCCGGGGATAAAGATCAAGTGTTCCTAGGCAAAGATTCTGCTGGCAACTCCGCTGCCTACACGGCTGGGCCTACCCCGGCCGCGGCGGGTATCTACACCGTTAGCGCCGGTACATGGCAAATAATTCCGGAGGCGGACACTGACGACAAGCGAGATTCTCTTGTCGCAGTCGCTAGCGACGGTTCGTTGGGAAATCTCGCTGGCTCCAATGCCGGCAAGACTTTCTTCCTCAAAGATAGTGTCAGTGCCGACGAGTTTAAGGAATTCGCCCTTCCTTTTGTTCCAGTGGTCTATTCAAGCGTCGTGGCAGCTTCAAGTGCTCACGTGCCGAATAGAACCCTCTCCACCGGCATCCTAGACGGTCTCACCTTGACATCGGGAGATCGCGTCCTGCTCAAGGATCAGGACAGTACCCACAGGCATGAGAACGGCGTCTATGTCTACATCAATAGCTCCAGCGTCATGTCACGAGCCTCTGATGCGCGGATCGAGTCAGACTTCAGGAACCTTCGTGTGGTAGTATTGGGCTACTCCACCAATAATATACAGAACGGCCGCAGGTGCTTCCGCGCCAAGTTGGGGAACGGCGCATTCACTATTGATTTGTCTCCGATAGCGTTTGAAGGTTGTGACTCCATTCTCTTGACCGCGAAGGCAGCCACTACAGCTCCCCTGCCGCCGCCCCTGTCCGGTGGGCCCCTCGCCATCGATGGTGTTCCGCTGGGCGTTGGCGATCGAGTCCTGGTAAAGGATCAGGCTAACCCGGTCCAGAATGGCATCTACATCATACCCACGAGTGGTACCTGGGTGCGTGCCTCTGACATGGCCGCAAATCAGTATTTTAGCAA
>JAYTTC010000544.1:0-4545 GCA_043745255.1 Verrucomicrobiales bacterium | reverse complement strand
TCAGCGCTGGTACTCTTGCCTGTCTTGGTGCTCACATCCTTGGTGGCCGTGCTGTTTTCTTGAACGATCACCGACAACAAATCCCCGACGCTCAAGGCTCTCTTGTCCGAGAACATCGATCGTGTGTGGTTTCGATCATTGAAAATAGGATCCGCTCCGACGACCCGAGTCGCGCCCAGGAAAGCCAATCCAACACCAAGACCGACGGCCAGCATGAGAGGAGAGTTAAAGTTGGATTTGTACGACTTGTTCATTGATGATCTTTCCTCGGAGTTCTCTTCGAGAGTTTGGGTTCCTAAGACGAATAATCTGGCCCGGAGCACCTGGATCCAGAACTTCGGCTTTGAGGGAAATCACGATGGGACCATCACGATAGAGGGCCTCCACGAGTTGACCCCGCTGCAGCACGGCACGCAGCTGAATAGCGCGTCGTTGAACCGGTTGCGCAGGCTGCACATTTTCACTCAGCATCCAGCCCCGGTTGAGATCGGTGTCCGCCGGGAGAAGATCACGATACTTAAGAGCGTCGCGCAGCTCGAGGGTGAGGTCTCCATCCTGAAGCGTGTCCCCTCGTCGAAGCTCTTGATGCGCGACCCACACCTCGCGCATCAGTCGGACCTCGAGTGGCATCTGCCAAGTGCCCAGGCTTTCTTGATCTGTCGCGAGTTCGAACCGCACCGGAAGCACCGAAGTGAGCCCGGACGCGGGCAGATCGTTGACACGCAAAGTATACATCTCATCTGCGATCACCGGAGAGGTCCAGGGTCGGATGAAACGCAGTTCAACCTGTCCCTGATCCCGCCCGCCTTGTCTCTGCAAGAACTCCTTCAAGCCCGCAAGCACCTCCGCAGCGGGAAGTGAGCGAGTGCGCCGGGTAACCTGAACGGTAGTTGGGCCGGCCCAGAGCGGACTAGCGAGCGCAGGCGCCGCAGCCTTGAGACAGGCTTGTAGCTGCGCCAAGGAGAGGGATAGCACTCGGCCGATCGCTGGCGAGTCGCAGAGCCGCACGTGCAGCACGGAGTTGGTCTCCGAGCCTGCCACCAACTGATCCAGAAAGACCCCCGCTGCGGTCACCTGCACTTGGGACAACAACTGCCAGGCGCTTGAGGTTTGCGCCTCGATCGAAGGCGAGCCGAGGCAAAGGGCGAACCCAAGAAGACAGGCAGCACGAAGCGTGAGACAGCGCATAAAGAAGGTAAACATGGGGATCAACGCTTGAGATTATTGCTCATCTGGAGCATTTCATCGGAGGTCTGCACCGCCTTGGAATTCACCTCGTAGGCACGCTGCGCCACGATCATGTTCACCATCTCTTCCACCACCTTCACATTCGACATCTCCAAATAGTTTTGAGCCAACCCACCCATCCCGTCGGTGCCCGGAGCGGCCTGCGCTCCCGCACCGGAACTCGGAGTCTCCTTATAAAGATTGTGCCCCATGCTCTCGAGTCCGCCCGGATTGGGAAATCGAGTGAGCGAGAATGTGCCCAGGGTCTGAATGCCGGAGGCAGTGCGAACACTCAGCTGACCGGTCGGGGCGATGCTGATCTCCGAGGTCCCCGCGGGGATGGTAACCGAGGGCTGAACCTGGAGTCCATCGCTGGTCACCAATCGACCCGTGCTATCGAGCTTGAAGGCACCGTCCCGGGTGTAGGCATTGGTGCCGTCCACCAACGTCACCTGGAAAAACCCATCCCCATCAATGGCCACGTCGAGTTGGCCGCCGGTATGGGTGACTTCGCCGGTGGAAAAATCCTTCGACGTTGACATCACCCGCGAGCCATGACCGATTTGAATCCCGGTCGGAATCTGGTTCCCGCCGCCAATGTCGGCACCCGCGAGCTTCGAGTTCTGATAAATCAGGTCTTGGAATTCGATTTTCGACTTCTTGAACCCCGTGGTGTTGACGTTCGCAAGGTTGTTGGCAATCACATCCAGGTTGGTCTGCTGGGAGACCATGCCGGTGGCAGCGGAGTAAAGGGCTCGAATCATAAGGCTAAAACTTCAAATCAATCAGTTGCCCGCCGACAGTTCAGAAATCATCTTCCCCATCCGCTCGTCCTGCGACACCGCCACGCGCTGGTTCATTTCGAACATCCGCAAAGCCGTAATCATATGCGCCATCTCGGCCACCGAGTTGCTGTTGGCCAGCTCCAGATAGCCCTGACGGACGATGGGAGCGTCGACATCACGCGACTTGAGCCCGGGGTTTTGAGCGACGAAATTCCCGCCGCCGACGGGCGTCAGCAGCCGCGGATTGCTAAAATCCACCACACGAACCTTGCCGAGCACTCCGGCTTTTTGGGAGATTTCCCCGGTCGACGAAATGGAAAGCTCGGGATCGTTCGCGTTGAGCTGAATCGGCCCGCCCTCTCCTAACACGGAGTATCCCTGCTTGGTCACCAACTGCCCGCTTGGACTGCGGTGAAATTCACCATCTCGGGTGTACCCCACCTCACCGGACGGGAGCTGAACCGCAAAAAAGCCATTTCCCTCAATCGCCAGATCGGTCTTCACATTGGTGGAGCGAACGGCCGCTGGAGAGAAATCGGTCGAGGTGATGGCGCGCGGCTGCACATAGCCAGGGCCGCTCGAGTTGAGCAGCGGACCCAACCCAGCCGAGACCGACTCGAAGGATACATCCTGGCGCTTAAAACCGGGAACCTGACTGGCAGCCAGGTTCTCGGAGATCACTTCCTGCCATCGGCTGGTGGCATTCATTCCCGACGCGGCCTGGTACAAACTCACATTCATTCAATCCCACCTAGCAGCGCATGTGCCATGGCAGAATCCGCCCAATTCGGCGGAAACCGCTCGAACTGGGTAATCGATGCCCTGCTGAATCGACAGGGCCGCCCCTCAGGCGCTGAAAAACCTGCCTATCGGGAATTAGCGCGGATAAGCACGAGACTAGCACCGCTTATACTTCACCCCTTGGGTTGACCTCTCGTTCCCCCCCCTATTACATAAGTGTTCAGATACGTCTCTTGTGAGACGTTAGCCGCCGCTCGATTCATGAAAGTCATCACCCGACTGTGGCGTTCGTCACTGGGCAAAAAGTATTTAATGGCCATCTCTGGCCTCGCCCTGTGGGGATTCGTCCTGGGCCATCTGGCTGGAAACCTTCAGGTTTTCGCTGGGCCCGATAAGCTGAACGCCTACGCCGCGTTCCTTAAATCTCAGGCAGGGTTGCTCTGGGGCGCTCGCATCGGTTTGCTCGCGATGGTGGGCCTGCACATCGCCTCCGCGATAACGCTCTCGGCGAAGAACAAGGCGGCCAGGCCCATCCCCTACGAGAACGGTGTCGCCCCGCAGGACGCGAGTTATGCTTCCCGCACCATGTTGATGAGCGGCCTCATCATTGCCGCTTTCATCGTCTACCACCTTCTCCACTACACCCTGCTGGTCCCGAAGATCAACTTGACGGGTGTCGATTTCAGTTCGCTCCATGAACCTCTCAAGGACGGAACGGAGCGGCCTGATGTGTACCGCATGCTGGTCCTGGGCTTCCGTCAGCCGATCGTGAGCGGATTCTACCTCCTGGCCGTTGGACTCCTCAGCCTGCATCTCAGCCATGGGCTCTCCGCGATGTTCCAATCGCTCGGTATCACTCGATTCACCCGCGAGGGCCGGGACCGCTTTGCAAAGCAGGTCGGGATTTTGATTTTCATCGGGTATGCTTCCATCCCCTTGGCGGTTCTTTTCGGCCTCGGAAAGGAGGTCGTGAAGTAACATGGCGACACTCAACTCCAACATTCCGACGGGCCCTCTTGCGCAAAAGTGGGTGAAGCACAAGTTCAACTCCAAGCTCATCAACCCGGCGAACAAGCGAAAGTACAAAGTCATTGTGGTCGGAGCCGGCCTAGCAGGATCTTCCACCTCCGCCACCCTCGCCGAGCTGGGGTATCAGGTGGAGAACTTCGTCTTTCACGACAGCCCTCGTCGCGCCCATTCGATCGCCGCACAGGGCGGCATCAATGCGGCGAAGAACTATCAGAACGACGGCGACAGCGTCTTCCGTCTCTTCTACGACACGATTAAAGGTGGAGATTTTCGCGCTCGGGAGGCGAACGTCCATCGGCTCGCAGAAGTTAGCGTAAACATCATCGATCAATGCGTCGCTCAGGGCGTCCCTTTTGCCCGCGAGTATGGCGGACTGCTCGACAACCGTTCCTTCGGCGGCGCGCAAGTTTCACGCACCTTTTACGCCCGAGGCCAGACCGGCCAGCAGCTTCTCCTTGGGGCCTACTCAGCACTCGCGCGACAGATTGGGCTGGGTGCCGTGACTTCGCATACCCACTCAGAGATGCTCGATCTGGTAGTGGTCGACGGCCACGCCAAGGGAATCATCGTCCGCAACCTCCAAACCGGCGCCATCACCCGGCACGTAGGCGATGCGGTCGTCCTCGCCACCGGCGGCTATGGGAATGTTTTTAATCTCTCGACCTACGCCCGGGGCTCCAATGTGACCGCCATCTGGCGCGCCTACCGACGCGGTGCCTGCTTCAGCAATCCCTGCTACACCCAGATCCACCCGACCTGCATC
>JAYTTC010000543.1:0-4549 GCA_043745255.1 Verrucomicrobiales bacterium | reverse complement strand
CGGGTGAACAACTGCATCCTCAAGCAGCGCTGTGGGGCGCGGAAGAAGGCGGTGCCGTGGCTGCTGAACGGACACCTGCCCGATGCCGCCGATCTCTTGCAGGCAGACGCCAAGAACCTCTCCGCCATCCAGCGGTTCCTCGAACTGTGCGGACAGATTCAAGCCACGCCGCAGGCCCACGTCTGCTACCAACGCGAGGCCTACGTGGATCCGGTGAGCGATGCGGTGCGCATCACCTTCGACCGCGAAGTGCGGACCGAAGCGCGCGCCGAGCCGGTGTTCAGCACCTCCATTATTAACCCCAGCCTGCCCTTCGGCGAGCGCGTCATCCTTGAGCTCAAGTTCACCGATCGGTTCCCGAACTGGCTTCGGCAACTCGTCGAGCGCTTCGGGCTCATGCAGTGTGGCGCGGCCAAGTACGCGGAAGGACTGGCCGGTCTGCCGGCCTTCGGGGTGAGCCACACCGGGGATTTCCGTGAAGCCCCGGCCCAAAGGGGAGTTCTTGTTCCCAGCCCTCAATTGCTCCCAGCCACACACCTTTCATGATTGCCTTGCGATGCCAGCGCCTGACCGAATCAGCGCGTTTCCAGCGCCTCGCCATTGGTGTCATTGTCTTCGCCGGTCTGCTCGCGGGATTGGAAACGAACGCCGCCGTTGTCCATGAATCCGGCCCTCTCCTGCTCTGGTTGGATCGCGGCGTCCTTGCCTTCTTCATCGTCGAACTGGCGCTGCGCCTCGGCGCATACGGACGCCAGCCGTGGCGGTTCTTTCGGGACGGATGGAACGTGTTCGATTTCGTCATCGTTGCGCTTTGCCTGCTGCCCGCGTCCGGTCCGTTTGCCGCCGTGCTGCGGCTCGCGCGCGTCCTGCGCCTGCTCCGGCTCGTCTCCGCCGTTCCCCAGTTGCAGTTGCTCACCGGCGCGCTCCTCAAAAGCCTCGGCGCGATGGGCTACGTGGGGATCCTGCTCGCGCTCGTCGCCTACATCTACGGTGTCATCGGCGTCCATTTGTTTGGCGCACACGATGCACGGCACTTCGGTTCGCTGGGGGCGGCCCTCCTTACGCTCTTTCAGGTCATCACCCTCGACAACTGGTCGGATATTCTCACCGGCGTCCGCGAACAGGCCTCCATCGCCGCGTTGCTCTACTTCGTCAGCTTCATTCTGCTGGGCACGATGATCATGCTAAACCTTTTCATCGGCATCATCATGAACAGCATGTCGGCGATGCACGCCGAGATGGAGGAAAGCGAACGCGCCAGGCACCTGCACGAAACCGGCGAGACCACTGTGGTCGATGAACTGCATCGCCTTGAACGGCAGATTGAAGCCCTCCGGCAGCAGACTGCGCTCACCTTGCGCCGGAGCCAAGCGGAGGAGACGTCAACGCGGGCGGCGCGGGTGCGGGAACCCGTCGAATCTCAATGAACCCGATCCCCGATTCCACAGCCGTCATCACCGCGGCGCCCGCCGTGCCGGCGGCCTTGCCGCCGACTGAACGGGATGCTGATCGCCGTCGCAGGCCGTCTGCTCTTGCTGCCGCTCCCCATTCCATTCAGCAATCTCTTTCCTGCCGCCGCAGTAGTCCTGCTAGCTCTCGGAGGACTACAACGGGACGGTCTGTGTTTCCTCGGGGGGTGTCTCGCTCTTCTGCTTTCGTTAGGCTACCTCGTCGCTTTGGCGTTGGGGGGCGGGGAAGTGCTCAGTCGATTTTGGCCCTGAGGACGATCGATAGTCAGAACGGTGCATGGAGCGTGATTACTCGATCTTCCGCGGCCAAGCAAACGGCAACGACACTACAAGCGAGAGGGTGCCCCGCCGCTACCCAGCAACACTTCCAGGAAGGTTAGATCCTCGGCCATGGTGACCTTGGGGTTCGGCGCGCGGGACGCAACGAGGTAGACCGCCTGGCCGATCAACTCGCAGGCGGCGGTATCATCGGTCACCAGGATATTGCGCTGCCTTACCTCCTCGAGTGCGCGTCGGATAATCGACAATCGAAAGGTCTGGGGAGTCTGAACCGACCAGAGTTTGGAACGATCCAGATGTCGCGAAACGGTTCTTCCATCTGACGATTCCTTGATGGTATCGGTCATGGGCTGCGCGGCGACCGCAGCTCCATGCTCGCTCGCAGCCTGGATGCAGGCGGTGATGAGTTCGACAGGGGTGCAAGGTCTTGCTCCATCGTGGATGCAAACAATCTCCGCATTAGGCGAAACGGCCTCGAGGCCATTCCATACCGAATCCTGGCGCTCGGCACCCCCGAGTGCGAAACGGAAGGGCTTGCTCAGTTCTAACTGCTTGGCCACTTCGTGGAACGCGAGTTCCAGAGTGGGTCGAACGACGACGACGATCTCGTCGATGTTGGGGTGCTGATCGAAGAGACGCCAGGTATGTCCAATGACCGGGCAACCGGCGATCTCGAGAAAGAGTTTGTCCCGCTCCGGACCGAATCGCTTTCCGCGCCCCGCCGCCACAATCACCGCTGAGATCATATTGATTTCCCAGGCCTCCAATCGAGGACGTTCAGCTGAACGCTCGTGTGCCCGTTGTACTCGTTAAGTTTGGGGACGAATGCCAGATCGAAAGTTCCGACTGGCAGGGGAAGCTCGCCCGCCCCCCACCAGATCGCTTCCACTGCCGGTCCACCCGACTGCGTAACCCAGAACTTGGCATGCTTGCGTTCCGCACCGATCCGTTGAACCGGACGATGATGATTCAGGCCGCGACACCAGAACTGCACAGCAGGATTTCCCATCCCGGTCTGCTGCAATCGCAACAGTTCGCCAATCCGTTCGATGGAAATGTCCCGGGCCTCAACCTCGGCATCCAAGCGCAAGCGAGGCTGCAGCTGTTCTGCGGACAATGAGCGACGGGCAATTTCGTTCAACCGACGGCAGAGCTCGTTGACCCGCGCGGGGTTCACGCTCAGTCCGGCAGCCATGGCATGTCCTCCGTGACGCACCAGCAAGTCACCACACTCCCGCAGCGCCGCGGCAAGATCAAAACCGTCGATACTCCGCCCCGAACCGCGCCATTCATGGCCGTCGCCCCCGAGGATGATCGAGGGTCGGTAAAACTCCTGACAGACACGTGAAGCCACGATCCCCACGACCCCGATGTGCCAGCAGAGCTCCCCTTCCACGATCACCAGATCATTCTCCGCGTCGAAACGGGCGCGCACCCGGGTCAGCACCTCTTCGGCGATCGCCCGCTCGATATTCTGCCGTTCCCTATTGCAGACATCCAGGCCCTGAGCGATGGGCATCGCAGTGTCCCGATCCCGCGCGAGCAAAAGCTCCAGCGACTGGGTGGCAGTCTCCAATCTCCCCGCGGCGTTCAATCGTGGCGCGAGTTGGAAACCGACCTCATAGCCCTGAATCCGCCCCTCGATTTGGGCCACCTCTTTCAACGCGAGCAATCCGGGTCGAGTGGTCTGATTCAATCGCTCCAAACCTGCCGTCACCAAAATTCGATTTTCTCCGAGTAACGGAACAAGATCCGCAATCGTACCCAGGGCCACAAGATCGAGATATCGTTTGAGATCCAGCTCCGCCGCTCCTGGTAGGGCCAGCTCCCGTCCTCGCTTCACCAGTGCGTGCGCCAGTTTGAATGCGAGGCCCACGGAGCAGAGCTCACGAAACGGCCGGGATTCCGTTCCCTGATGCGGGTTCACCAGCGCCACAGCGTCGGGTGCTGGTGTGGAAACCTGGTGATGATCGAGCACGATCACATCGATGCCGCGCTGCCGGAGCCAGGCTATCGACTCCACAGCGGTGGACCCGCAGTCCACCGCGAGAAGGATCGAGGTGGCATACTTGGCCGCACAATTCTCCACGGCAGATTGAGTGAGCCCGTATCCCTCATCCATCCGATGCGGAAGATAGCACTGCACGTTCCATCCCAACTCGGTCAGGACCTCGAAGAGCAGAGTGGTGGCGGTCACGCCATCGACATCGTAGTCGCCAAAAATCACCAACAACTCGCGCCGCTCGCGCGCCTGCAGCAGGCGATCCACCGCCACCGAGAGATTCGGGAGCAGAAAAGGGTCGGCAAGATTCTTGAGCTTGGGATCCAAGAAAGCGCGGATGGCATCCAACTCGCTGAGCCCACGATTTAAGAGACATTGAGCCAACAAGGGCGAAATCTGCAGTTCCTTAGCCAAGAAATCGACCAGCACAGGCTGCGCCGGAGCGGTGATCCATCGGTACTTCATGCGCTCGGTCCAAGGCGTCGATCCGGGGAGATCACTTCTAAGGGGTGATAAATGGAGAATCGCGCCATCAGGGGAGACGAATGTTCAGGCGGATGCATGAGGGCGACGTTAACGAGTGAGTTCCACGAAGACAATGAGGAGTTCAACAGCGCGGAACGGAGGGGCGCAATTAAAAGTGGGTGAGATCTGGATCCTTGGCGACAGCCTGAATGGGTCGCTGCGTGAGAAGGCCGCGCACTTCAGCGGCCGCGATGTCCCGACAGAAGTAGGTTCTCGGAACCTGTTCCCTCTCCCCTCCGCGTCCTCCGCGCACTCCGCGGTAAAAGCTCCTCCC
>JAYTTC010000542.1:0-4552 GCA_043745255.1 Verrucomicrobiales bacterium | reverse complement strand
ACCTTGATCACCAGACCCCGCTTGTAGGCCGCCCATGCCAGGATCCAGATCGCGAGCATGTAGCCGATCGAGAAGACGAAGGATCCCAGTCCATTGTTCCCGGCGATCGTCACGCAGATCGATTGATAGATCCAATGCATCGCGCTGGTCTCCGTCCCGTCCGCGGCTTTGATCGGAATCATGTCGAGCACCGTCACTCCTAGTTCCGACGTGATGTAAGCGAGCAGTGGATTCCTGCCGAAGATGTCGAAGAAACGAAGGAACCGTCCGCATCCCTTCACATCCACCCACCAGAGTGTGAGACTCAACAGCAGCAAGGACAGCCCGCCGACAAACAGGGTGTAAGAGCTGGTCCAGATTTTCTTATTGATAGGAAAACCCAGCCAGTAGCTCCAAAGGAATCCAGCCGCGATGAGCAGAAGAGCGCGGGGAAATAATTCGCTCAATGCCACGCGACGGTCGGGGGTGGCGTCGAGGAAGCGTCCGGTGAGATACCCGAGGATGAAGGTGACGATGGCGGGAAGGGTGCTGAGAACACCTTCAGGATCGAACGCGTAGGGCTGTCCGTTCACACTTTCTCCGTGATAGAGATGGTTCGGGCCGAGCAACCAAAGATCGAATCTCAGAGCGGCATTGGTCTGCAGTCCGTAACGATCTTCGCCCATGCCGAACTGATACATCAGTCCCCAATACACCAATAGCAGGGCAGCGCTGGCGAAGAGAAGACCGCGCCGCGAGAGCATCAGCGCGAGAGTGGATCCGATTCCATAACAGAGCGCGAGTCGGCCCAACACGCCGAGCACTCGGACGTGCTCGTAAACGTCCTTGAGGTAAGCGCTGGTCGAGCCGTGGAAGAACGAGACAATCAATCCCGGCACATACCACATCAGCATTCCGATCAGAAAAATGATCGCGGTGCGTCGCCAGATTTTGCCCCAGGGGGGTTGAGTAGAGTGGGTTGCAAATTTCTTCAACGAGAACCAAGCCGAGACTCCGATGATGAACAGGAAGGAGGGAAAGACGAGGTCGGTGGGGGTGAATCCATGCCAGACGGCGTGTCGGAGCGGTCCCCAGGAGCGATCGCCGTTTCCTGGAGTGTTGACGATGATCATGAACGCGATTGTCATTCCGCGGAAGATATCCAAAGCGAGAATTCTTCCCTTGGCCGCAGTGGCGACCCCAGCTTTGGGGGAGTGAGTCGAAGGCATGGGCGTGGACCGTAGCAGGCCCTCCTTCACGGGCGATATTTATTCTGCCCGACCCCGACCTCGACCCTCGGTCAAAACCGTCACTCGTAGCAGATCCTCGTGAGAGAGATGCCAACTCGAGGGTTCCCAGACGAACTCAGGAAGCCCTTCACATCCGCCAATTCCTGCAGAGAGTGCGGCGCTCTCACGAGACGCCGCCACGAATTTTAGGGCTCACCCCTCTCCGGCCTGCCCCAAGGCGCCGCGATTCCTTGAAAGGTCACTTGCGCTGCTTGGAAGGCTTGTGATAGAAAAATCGCTGCTGTTGCATCTGCGAAGGTGAAACGGAGACTGATTGCCCACGTGGCGGAATTGGCAGACGCGCTAGATTCAGGTTCTAGTGAGTAACATCGTACAGGTTCAAGTCCTGTCGTGGGCACCATTTTATCGGGGTTTTTCATCAAGCTCTTGATTTCCTGACAGCTTCGGCCTCATGAAGGCCAAGGAGATCAAATTTCCGTTCACCGTCAGAGCGCTCCGCCTCCGCTCATCGTTATCCGAGCTACACCGGACACCGGGCCTCACTCGCTGAACAGGACATCCAGATCGCGCGCGCCGTGAAGCACGCGGATGATTTCGATGCCGCGATTCTCGGGTAGCGGGCGGTAGAAAATGACGTAGTTGACGAACTTGGTGACGACCCAGGAGCGGAGGTTTTTTCGGCGTCGGAAACGACGTTGCCGACCCAGTACAGGATTGCGAGCGAGGAGAGTGAAGGCATCGAAAATGGCTTCTTGGACCCGATCCGCTGCCTCGGGGTTGTCCGCGCAGATATAGGTGTGGATTACGTCCACGTCCTCCACGGCCAGTTCGGAGAGGATGAATTTAGCCACGGGCGCGTCGACGCGTTGCCGCGCGCTGACGAAGGCTCTTCATGGCGACCTCACCGGGGATGCCCTTGCCGGCATCAAGTTCGGTGATCCCGGCTTCCAGCATTTCCTCCAACTCCTCCTTGGTGCGAAAGGAGAGGCGTTTGAGCGCCTGTTCCCGCTGTTCGAGCAACCGCAGACCGTCGCGGAGCACTTCGCTCGCGGTCTGGTAACGGCCGCTTTGCACTTTTTCAGTCACGAATTGTTCCCACTGCATTCCAAGCGATACGTTCATGCGGTACCTCGATATTTCTCTGTCTAGGGACAACGTAGCACGGCTGACATTCCCTGCGCAATTTTTGTTATCTAGCCTATCTGTTTTAAGGACCGATGCGCTCTATCGTGTGTTGGTTCCTGACAATTCCTGACAGTAATCGGTTAGAAAAATGGGGTGATCGTTCGTTGAGCCAAAAACGGAGAAACGCAAGAAGACCCTGCAGAGCCACTTTCCTCCCGACACGCTTTGGTGCGCGGCACTCGAGGTTGATTTCCTTCTGCAACGGGTTCACTTAAAACTGGGTGAGATGTGAATCCTTGGCGAAAGTCTGAATGGGTAGCGGCGTCTTATGAGAGACTGAGCGTCGCCAACTTCAGCCGCCGCGATGACCCGACAGCAATAGGTTTTCGGAACCTGTTCCCACTCCCACTCCCACGCCCATCCGCGTCCTCCGCGGTACAAGCTCCTCCCCGGATCGGAAACGGGCGGGGCCGGTCTTAGCCGCGAAAAGGCGCAGGAGACGCAGAAAAGACCGGGGCTCCGAACTTCTCATCCCCCAATCCCGGCCCGAATCGTCCGATACGGACGACGCTACAGAAGAGGGGCTGCAGTTCTGTAGTGTGGGCCGTATCGGCCCATCCCCGTCCCATCTCTTCGAATCTGCGAGACTCCATTCCCACCCACTTTTAACCACACCTTTCTACAGGGGGCCTTGCGCCGTTTCCGCGCTCCGATCTTAGATCCCACCACCCCATGTGTGGCGGCTCCTTGTGAGAGAGACGCTAACTCTTTTCCCCCTCTCTGCGTTCTCTGGCATCGCGCTGCGGCCTCGTGATTACCCCTCACCGCTTCACAGCCCGAAGGAACGTGCTGCCAGACCCCGCTGCGATGGCTACCGAAACATTCACGAATCCGCCGCCGTCGGTCGTGACTGGCTCGCCGGAATCGAGCCACTCGGTGCTGTCCAGGCTGTCCTTGTGCTGGATGAGGTAGGTCGCCCGAGGATTTCCGACTAGCACCGCCTGGAACGTGGACGCATGGGCATTCGGGAGTGGGAGCAGAACCGGAATCGATCTCTCCAAGACTTCGTAAGCCCCGATGTCGGGCCTGTACCTTGGCAGACCGCGCTGATCCAGGGTGACATCAGACTCCACGCCAGCATTGATCGCTGGGCTCCCGGGCAGCAGCGCGTGGGTAAGCGTGGGACCGCCATCGTCCGCCAGCGGACCGATCAGCGGATCCTGGCCGTAGATGTCGCCGTTGGCGGCTCCTATCGCCCCACAAATCCCAGGATTCTGGACAAGGTTGTGATCACCGGAGGTGAAATAGCGGAAGATGTCGGGACATGGCGGAGGATCTTCGGGAAAATGAGTAACGATTGCCGCAAGGAGACGCGCCGGATCATTCGTTGAAACAAAAACGCCCCAGCGTCTGTTTCCAGACGGAGGGGCATCGAGATCGGAAGGACCGTGCTCAATTCAATGTCGCATGGAGAGGCTCAAGGGAGTGGTGGGAGCTCACCTCACCATTGCGAGGCGTGAATCTGCTATCGAGGTTTGAAACTCGAACGCTGCAACAACAGCAGCACGAACCCAAAGAGGAACATGAGAAAGAATGATCCGACGATCATGGGCGACGAGACTGGGACATCGAAGTCCCACGGCCCGATACATAGAACCGACGATGAGTCCGTGTCCTGGTACAAGCCGATCTCTTGGTCGGCCAATTCCACGGTCCAATCATGGATGCGCGGCCTGCCGACCCCGCACATGAAGAAGGTGGCCTCAGTGGGGAGTGAATTCGTGGTCGTGGTGGAGGCGGCCATATCAATGTGTGTAAGGGGAGGAGGGGGGATCAGTTCACCCAACGACGAAACAACCAGAACAGCAAAGCTATCGCGACTCCTAGGAGCAGGCACCAACCCCCAGTCTTCGCGACCTCCAAGGCGAGCTCGTGCTTTTCGGATGGAGCGCGCGCCGCAACAACGAGCGAAACTACCCCCAAGAAAATGAGCCCCGTAGAGCTGCCCACAACGATGATGGACCATTCAGATCGGGACGCTCTTCTGAGTCCAGAGGGTGAATACCACATAAGCATTGAAGTGGCCTAACGGATGTGAGCTGAGTAACGGTCGATCGAGGGTGGAAAGGTGAGCGCCCATCTTGCGACCTGTTCGATGCGGTCCGAACGAGCCTCAACTACGAACCTCCCGTCAGAAA
>JAYTTC010000541.1:0-4553 GCA_043745255.1 Verrucomicrobiales bacterium | reverse complement strand
ATGGGCTTGGAGAATCGACTCGAGCTCTCGGGCCGCATCCACCGGATACCCTCCCTGGCGCAGCGCTTGTGCAAAATTGTAGCGGCTG
Organism: Verrucomicrobiales bacterium; assembly: GCA_043745255.1. Lineage (GTDB taxonomy): Bacteria > Verrucomicrobiota > Verrucomicrobiia > Limisphaerales > UBA11320 > UBA11320. Next base: position 4,465 of record JAYTTC010000541.1, on the reverse strand, counting down.
CTCACGGAGTCAGGATCAATGGCGAGCGCTTGCTCATAGGAATTCAGGGCCGTCTTCCAGTCCCCTTGTTCGGCGGAGGCGAGTCCGAGGTTGAAGAACGCATCGTAGCTGGCGGGATCGGTAAGCGTCGCACTCCGATAAAACGCGAGCTCCTCCTCGGATCGTCTCTCTTGATGGGCTATAATTCCTCGATTGACCAACTCGGCCCCCCGCACTCGATCCCCAGACTGCGGTCGGGTTAGCGGACGATAGGAGTATCGATTGAAATTTCCGGTGACGACCACTTCGGGCGGCGGGGGCGCAGTTTGGCGGCTTGCGAGTTCGCGATTCGCAACCATGGGCTCAGGCGCGGGTGCGGTCGATTTCGAAGGGTTTGCGGTTGTCTGTGACGCGACACTGTCCGTGCGATTATTTTTCCGGAACGGATTCAGGCGCTGGAAGAAACCAGGGCGATCCTGGCTCGCAGACGGGGAGACCGCAGCGTAGCGAGGCGGCGTGGTGGAAACGATGGGATCTCGACGCGGAGCCGACGGAGATTTTGGCTGCGGGTCCTGCTTGGGGCGGGTGATCTCCTGAGCAGGTGGAATGGTGATACTTTGTGCGACGTCGGCCACTACGATCGGGGGCGGTTCCTCTTCTTTGCGCGTCACCGGAGCTGGACGTAGGACCGCCGGAACTTGAACGGCGGGTGCGGTAGGCTGAGGGGGCGCGACAACCGGGGAGGGTTTTTCCGCAACCGTTGCAGGTATCGAGACGATGGGTGCGGGTGGAGACGGTTTGGGATCGCGAGTATTCGGCGTCAGAACCCCTGGCCGTTGGGGCACGGGGCTGGAAGTGGTGTTGGAAGCAGCCAGAAATCGAGAACTATTGGCCACTGGGGTTGCGGGGAGGTTGCTCCGCGTCACGAGATTGGTCGTCACCGCCAGGAGGGGGGATCGGCCTGCACCGGAGATTTCGTCGGCGAGCGATTGAGCGACGACATTGACCGCATCCCAGTTTTCCGGACGAGGCTGCAGCGCGAGATACTGACGGTATTTTTGAAGAGCGGTGGATCGCTGGTTGAGATAGCGATGAGTGACCGACGCCTGATTCAGCAAGGCGGGAGCGTAACCGGGTGACTCAGCCACGGCAGCTTGGAAGTATTGCACCGCATCGACGTAACGGCGGCGATTCACTTGAATGTAGCCTAGTCCGTTGAGGGCTTCGGGATGTCGCGGAACCACATTGAGGGCGGTCCGGTAGGCGGTCTCGGCAGTATCAAATTTACCGAGTCGTAGATGCGCAGCTCCGAGACGAAGCCATCCACTGACCGAGTTGGGTTGAAGCAGTGTGAACGCCGTGAGCTCGCTGACGGCGAGCTGGGGCTGATTCTGCTCCAGCCAGAGGCATCCCAGGTTGAAATGCGCGGCCGAGAGGCGGTGATCGACGTCGAGTGCTTTTTTGTAAGCCTGGGCGGCTTCCGTATCCAGTCCGCTGCCCTGATAGGCGAGACCGAGAAAATTCCAGGCTCGAGCCTCCCGAGGCATGCTTTCAGCGGCTAGGTGGAGCGCTCGGATTGCCTCGTTGTAGCGTTCTTGCTGCAGGAGTTTCTCCCCCTCTAGAAGAGCCTTAGGACCTTCCGGTTCACAGCCAGCGAGGAGCAGGGCTAGGCAGAAAGTCCAGGTTGGCCAGAACGGGTTTCCGTTGTGGGCGGCTGAAGGCCGCCGGTCCCCTGTGCCGCCGCCTTGGCGCATGACGGGCGCGGGGACAGGTTTTTTATTGGTCACCATTTTAACCCGTGGTAACACTCGAGAGCGCGGGGTGTCAAGAAACCCGCCCTGACAGCCCTCGAAAAACCGAGACCCTCGAGGTCCGTCGTTTTTTCACGGGCTGCCCATTTTCTCGCCCAATGGCGAGTTTAGGTCGGCGCGGTGAGCGTGTTTTGTAATGGATATGCACTGTTTTCAGGTCATCAGAATCATCGCCGTTGCGTTTGTCGCCCTTCGGCTCCCGTGCCTATTTGCAGGGGAAGCTCCCTCCACCGCTGCCACCCGTCCTCCGCCGACATCGGTGGTTTGGGTGATTCAGGATCCAGAGGCTACGGATGCCTTTCGCCCTCGGCCGGATCATATTCGAAAAATGGTTGAGCGCGGTTTGACCTACGTCACCGGCAAACCCGACGTCACTCAAGCCTGGCGCAGCCTGCTCTCCACCCAGGATGTGGTGGGAATCAAAGTGTTCTCCGCGCCCGGGCTGGCCGGGACACGACCTGAGGTGGTGGGGGCTCTCGCGGAAACGCTCCTCGCGGCAGGTCTCCCCGGCGACCACATCGTGATCTGGGACAAGATGACGGCGGATCTGCAAGCCGCCGGGTTTGTGCAGTTGGCCAAGGATCTGGGGGTTCGAGTGACGAGTAGCCATCAGGCGGGCTACGACGACGGACTGGCCTATACCAATTTCTTCCTGGGCCACCTCGCGTGGAGCGACTTTGAGTTCAACCAGACCGGCGATCAGATTGGTAAGCGCTCGTTCTTCTCCAAGCTGGTCACCAAGGAACTTACGAAAATTGTGAACGTCCCTCCGATGTTGAATCAATATCGCAGCGGCGTCGTGGGCTGCCTCTACAGCCTTGCGATGGGGAGTGTGGACAATACCCAGCGCTTCGAAAGCGCCGCAGATCGAATGGCGGAGGCGATTCCTGAGATTTACGCGCAGGAGGTGTTGGCCGACAAGGTGGTGTTAAACGTGGTGGATGCCTTGCTCGCTCAGTACGAAGGGGAGAGTCAAACCATGCTTCACTACGCCGCGGCCGTGAATGAGCTTCGCTTTAGCAAGGACCCGGTGGCTCTGGACGTGGTATCTCTCCGTGATCTGGAGCTTCTTCGTCAAACCAACAATGCCTACGCTGCGACCAATTTCAGTGCTTCGTTTCAGAAACTCTATCGAGAAAATGCGACGCTCCTGGAGTTGGGGAACGCCGACCTAAAGCGAATCCGAGTGGAACGTCGGTGACGTTTTCCTGCGGAAAAAGAGCCGATCCGCTGACGAGAGTTTTGTGAGCGTGCTGGAAATGGCGGGTGTAATTAAAAGTGGGTGAGATGTGGATCCTTGGCGAAGGCCTGAATGGGTAGCGGCGTCTTGTGAGAGACTGAGCGCCGCCAACTTCACCAGTCGCGATGACCGGACAGAAGTAGGTTCTCGGAACATGTTCCCTCTCCCATCCGCGTCCTCTGTGCAATGCGCGGTAAAACTCCGCTCAGGATCGGAAGCGGGCAGGGCCGGGTTTAGCCGCGAAAAAGCGCAAGAGACGCAAAAAAGACGGAGCCTCTGAACTCTCCCTGCACTGTTTCAAAGCAGGGCCGAGGACTTTTAACCGCGGATGACACGGAGGGGACCGAGGAAGAGCTCGGCCCGGAGTCTCGACAACAATATTAAGGACAGAAACATCCGACCGGTAGGACAGGTCGGGTCTCATATTTCTGTCCCAATATTTCTGTCGTAAATCCCGTCCTCTCGTCCTTCATGTCAGCCAGCTGCAATCTGTAGCGTGGGCCGTATCGGTCGATCTCCCGCCCGAATCGTCCGATACGGACGACGCTACAGAAGATGGAAAACGTGCAAGGGCGCGTCAGCTGCAGTTCTGTAGTGTGGGCCGTATCGGCCCATCCCCGTCCCGATCGTTCGATACGAACGACACTACAGAAGATGGAAAACGTGCAAGGGCACGCCAGCTGCAGTTCTGTAGTGTGGGCCGTATCGGCCCATCCCCGTCCCAGCTGAAGGTGCTCAAGGTCGGCCAAATCACTGTGGCGGTGGACACAGTGGAGAGCAAAGCCGAAGCGGGAGGCACGCAGGTGTATGCAGCGGTTGAGAAGACGTGCCATCACCGGAGTGTTGAAGATTTGGAGAGGAAGGAAAACCCGAAAGAGCCTGAAGCCGATGCAAGCTCGACCGAGAAGATGAGGCATCGCATGAAGACCCAGGAGGGGCGGGATGAAAAAAGGCAAGACCGACCGGTTCTGACGGGCCAGATTGGATCTCCTCAAAATCCGGCTGCCGGATTCTGAATGCTAGCAGGTCGACGCTCAGAAAACCCTGGAACCCATCAATAGCCCCGGCGGGCACCCTTCGGAACGACGTTCTAAGTCCGACGGCCTGCTAGTTGCGGAAATTTGATCCGAACTGTGCGAATCATCCTTCAGCGCGACGGAAGCGGTCTTCCACGAAGGACCACGCAACCACGTTGAAGAAGGCGTTGATATAGTCCGCGCGGCGGTTTTGATACTTTAGATAGTAGGCGTGTTCCCACACATCCAAACCGAGTATCGGATGGAGTCCAGAGGAGATGGGCGCTTCCTGGTTGGCGAGCCCTTTGATCTCGAGCTTCTTGCCGTTCCACACCAGCCATGCCCAGCCGCTACCAAACTGTCCGAGCGCGGCTTTGGAGAAGGCCTCTTTGAACTTATCGAAACCCCCAAAAGTTTTG
>JAYTTC010000540.1:0-4572 GCA_043745255.1 Verrucomicrobiales bacterium | reverse complement strand
CGCTGTCCCCCCACTCTTCCCATCCGAACTTCAGTTTAGTTGCGCTCATAGTCGTTCGTTACCGAATAGAAGACGCAGTTCCTGCCAAAAGTACGCATTACATTTGTGTAATTCTGGTTGGGCAATTATTTCCCTGTTTTCGTAACCGCCGTCCGTGGTAACCGTCCGAAAGCAAAGGAGGGGTCGCAATGGCTCTCGACCCAGCCCGCGATCCATTGCGAGCGGCTAACAACCACTGGGTAGACTCACTGAGTCACAAACTCAAGCTTCATGAACAAACCTGCCTTTGCGTTGTGCGGCATACGCACTTCCACCGTTTCTACGGTGGAGCCCAGGCGAGGCGGAGCAACCACCGTGATGGGCACTCGAGTGTTCACGTTCCACGCCGTCAGATCGGTCGAGAAAAGAACCTTCGCATCCACGCCGGTGGCAGTCTTGTTTCTGCCCCAACGGAACACCACCTCATCTCCGTCCAGGGTTGCACGAATCTGCGAGCCTCGATTGGGTTTGGAAGGATCAGTTCCGAAGTAGGCCTCTGCAGCGTTCGGGAGCCCATCGTGATCCGGATCTGCATAGGGAGCCAACTTTTCCACCAGCCCCAGGTCAAACCCACTCGTTGCGAGATTGATGCTGAAGATCGGGCTAATCCAGTTCAGGTAGCTGCTGCTCGGAACGGGGAACAGATCGTAATCTGGCCATTGGTCCTTGGTTTCAAGTTGGCTGACAATCGAGTCCACCGCCTCTTTGAGTTCCCAGGAACATCCGGTGCGTTTGTTTGCCAGGACCGCATAGCTGGTGCCCGTGTTGCGGTGGATCATGAACGATGAAGTTCCAGTCATGCATCCGTTGTGGCCTTCAGCGTTGCCCGATGGGAACCAGCCGAGTCCGTATCCTCCACCAGCCAAGGCGTAATTTCGCATTTCGTTGCGAGAGTTCTGATTTAGAATGTCAGAAGGAAAGGCATCGTTGTCCACCCGACGCAGGAACGCGCACATGTCGATAGCCGTCGCGATCCACCCGCCGTTCGCGTCCATCCGCTTGGGGCTGATCTCGCCATAGGGATCCCCTCCGTTGACATCGTAGTACACCACCTCGCGATTTTTCCGTTGATTGCGATACTGATCGCCGAGTTCCATCTGGGTGATACCGCAGGGCGCGAGCACCGCTCTCTTCACGTAGGATTCATAGGATTGGCCGCTGTACTTCTCGATGATTCGACCCAAGGTATGAAAATCGAGATTCATATACTGATAGTGCGTCCCCGGTTTGTAGGTGGGATTATTGGAATCGAGGGCCCAGTTCATAATGGCTGTATGGTTTGCTCCATAACCATTGTCCCACATAGGACCATCATTGAGCCAACCGGTGGTGTGGGTCAAAAGATTGCGGACGGAGATCTCTTTTTCCCAGGCCGAATAGTTGCCATTTCCATAGGTGGTCCCCAGCACGGCTCCAGACCCAAAGACTTTGTCATCGAGAGCGAAGCTATTGCCGCGTTCCGTTAGCTTAAGGATCGCGGTCGCTGTCAGAGGCTTGGAGATGCTCGCGATGCGGAATCGATGAAGCGGTCCGGCGTTCTCGCCAGTGTCCTTGTCGGCGTATCCAAAGCCCCGGGCATACACGAGGCGACCCTTTCTCACGATTGCAAGAGAGACGCCCGGGGTTTGGTAGTCAGACTGATATTTGGAAATCCCGTCGTTGATGATTTTCAAGCACTCACCAGACCATCCGCCATTCTTGACCCAGAGGGCGTTGAACACTTCGTGGCCGTTGACGGTGAAGCCGGTGACGAAGGTTGGCCGGTAGCCCTGGTAGTAAGCATTCTCGGTCTCGGTCTGGTAGTTCTCGGCCGACATCCCGTTGTAGGACCACCACTCCTCGCTCGCCATTTTCCTCCACAAAGCCGCGTAGCGAGTTTCGGTGCCCACCGTCGAACCAAAGACGTTCACCAGTCGATAGCCCTGCGCGGTCCAGGTATTGAAAGCCGACTGGTACTGAGCCCCTGTCAATCGAGCCTCCCAATGCTGGAGAAGAGAAAACCGAGCTTTCACCCAGATCGACGCGTAGTAATCGACCCCCGAGATGCTGGTGGCACTCAGTTGGTCTAGATACCAACCCGCGGCCTCGAGCTGCGATTTGTCCTGCTGAAGCTGAGTGTAGGTGCGCCCGACTTTGAGCTGCCGCTGCGAAGTGGTCTGCTCCCAAACTACCGCGTAATGCAGCACACCGCTCTCGGGATAGAGGCTGATCCAGGAAGGGCGGAACCCGTTCGCCAGCTGGGCCGCATCCTGTGAGGTGACGTCGGAAGCGCTGGCGCCGTGGATGGCCCCTTGGACTGGACCAGGTTGGTCATCCCAGAGTGCCGCGTAGAGGGTATCCGAGCCCGAGAGATAGCCGGAAACGGACTCCAGTCGAAGACCTTGCCCCATCCAGGTATTGAACTCGGTCTGATACTGCTCCGGAGTCATGTTATGCCGGGCCACCCATCCTGTGGCCCACGTCGGCGCAGCGGTCGCCAGGAGCAGAGTGAGGAGAGCGAAGACCTTCCGGGAGGGACGGACGCTCAGGCTGGTGGAACAAGAAACGGCAATCGCATTCATAGGATCGAAAAGATGTTTGGAGGTACTCAGCAACCGCCAGGACACAGCGATCGCTCACTCTCCGTTCATCGAATTGGAAGCCGATCTATTACCACAATTCCAGAAAGCTTCCCAAGGCTATTTCGCGGCTAGCAGCCCGTTCAAGAACTGTCGCCGCTACCGACGCAAGACGTTCTCCAAAACCAGAACCGCCGTCTCATGGGTGGCCCAATTCTCCCGCACCGCCGGGGGGATCGGAATCGACTGAGGACCTTGGGTGAATGATCCCAGAACGATGTCCAGATCTCCGTCGCCATCCAGGTCTCCCACATCCAACGTCAGCCAGCGCCCAGTAGTCGCGAGCGGGAAGGAGGAAGCCTCAAAGGTCATCGCGCCCTTGTTCTCAAGATAAACGAAACTCTCCTCAGGCGATTGTTCGAGGTTCGGAAAAAACGAGATCGCAGCGATGTCCAGATCTCCGTCGCCATCGAAATCCGCCGCAATCGCCTTAAACGCCCCATTGAGCGGGTAGAACCAAGTCTCTCGAAAGTGATTCTTGCCGTCGTTGAGAAAGACTCGAATCCCATGATAGTTCTTAAACGGAGAAGGATATTCTCCGTTATCGCCATTCGTGATCAGGAGATCGAGAAACCCATCCCCATTAAAATCTGCCTGTTCCAGATGAGTCGAGCCCTGGAGCGGATGGAACTGCAGGAGAGCTGATTCTTCAAAATCGCCGGCTCCTTGATTCGTGAGCAGGAAAACGCCTTCTCTCGCTTGCGCCATGAGCACCAGGACGTCCGGTCGGCCATCTCGGTCAACATCATTCACGCAGGTCGCGATCGCACCGGGCCGACCGATCAGCAGATGCTCCCGATATGAATTTCCAGCCGCTCTCTCGTACCAGGAAAGCCGCCCCAGATAGTTCCCAAAGCACGAGACCAGCAGATCTTGTGTCCCATCTCCGTTGAGATCCACCAAGGTCGTTTCCACGGGACGTTGCAGATGGTCCAGTATTTTTCGAACCTTCCACGGAGTGTCGCCTGCGGTCTCCTCCACCAAGATGACCTGCCCGACTTTCTCATCGGATGGAAATACATGGCCCACCAACGTGACATAGTGGCCTTCCTGCCGCGATGTGATCGACACCGGTGGGCTGTCCACTGGGGTGCGTCGGATCAACTCACCGCTGGCGCTCACCAAATCCAGAGTGCTTTGCTGTGCGTTCCCAATCCACAGCCGGTGTTGGGCTGAATCAATCTTAACCATCGTGATCGCCGGTCGTGGCGAGCGATAGGCGAATGGCTTAACGCGAAACTGTCGCGTCTCGCGCGCGATGGCAGGCCGAGTTCCCTGCACCAGTGCGACTCTAGGCGCGGACTGCTCGTAATAGTCACAGATCGCGAGCCAATCCGTCTCCGAGAGGAGCGGGGAGTCGGGAAAAATCCCAGCCTCCTTGAGCAAAGCTCCATCCGCTTTTTTTTCCAGATTGATCCGACCTACTCCCATCAATGGAGCCATCTTCCGGAGCGCTCCGCTGCGCCAAGTTTCCTGATTCAACAGCGACGGCTCTGGAAAAAGATGGCATGCCTGACAATAGAGATGAGCCAGCTGATAGCCGCGTCGCAGCAGTGGCGGAATTGATTCGGGTGCCGAAGGCAGATCAAGTGGAGGTGCCAACAATCCCCCTGGCACTGGATGGACCAAGAGAGGTGAAGAACCATGAGCGGTCGAGATGGGCTTCAACTCAGCTGCCGAGCATGCCTCGAAGGCTGCCGGCAAGAATAGCATCCCAAGACTCCAAAAGCCGGTCCGCCACAATGAAAAGTCATGATGCATGTCTTGCCGTTTTCTATTGAGACTCCACGGTCGAGAGGCCTTCGAGATTGATCGAGATCTCTCTGGCACCTTTAGGGATGGGAGAGGTGGTGGATTTGCCCCCCGGCCATCGGACCTGGATACGCGAGGGGGGTTCTTCCAGGTGCATCACCAG
>JAYTTC010000539.1:0-4585 GCA_043745255.1 Verrucomicrobiales bacterium | reverse complement strand
CTGAGCTGCGCGCCCTTAGCGGGTGGCGCAGACAAATCCCGTCGGAATCCCAATCTGAGCCCAGCGCCGCGATTACGCAGCCTTACCGCAAGGACACGATTGATCCAGCAGCCTCATAAGTCTCCCCATCTTCTGGCTCGACCAGCACGATGGACAGACGGTCTGACGGTTGCAGTCGCGAGCTGAAGCTGGCGACCACGCGCGAGGTAAGTTCGATGGTCGCGGCATTGCAGGCGGACTCCAGGGAAGCGATCGGCACACCGGTAGCCAATCCGCTGAATGTGACCTCCGGGTTTGAGAAGTAAGGGATCGGGAGGCCCGGAGGTGTGGCCATCACTGTGCGGTAGTGAGTGGCCCCGACCAGGAGTCGAAATCCGTAGGAATAAGGGAATGCCCCCGGTCCTGTTGCCTTTTCTCGGTCGTGCTGACAGCCTAGGAGATGTCCAAGTTCGTGGGTGAAGGCCATGTAGCTGTTGGCATACTTTCGTTGGACCACGCAAAACGCGTGCGAGGCGAAGTCCGAGTCCACTTGGATCATGACGTTGCCCAGCCCCAAGGGGCCTTCGGTGGTCTCAACCATGAGGCACACCACGTCAGCCCGGTACTGACGTCGCAATTCATGTGCTTCATGGAAAGAGCCAACTTCGGTTTCGGTTTCAAGCTCCCGGTCGTCCTCCAGATTGTCCAGATCGGCTGCCAGCCAGCCCGTCTCTTCGTATTCGAGCTCCTGAGTGTGGACCAGATGAAAGCGAGCCGACACGTGGCTGTTCTCCAACGCTAGATTGGATTCTGCCATGGCGGTGTCGATGAGGGATTCCATACCCTCCCTCCCGCCTGCCCCCTTCCGGGCTGCTTCCGTGTAAACCACCAGCACGTCGATGATCGCCGGGTGCACTTGAGCTCCTTCTTCCGTGCCGAGAGAAAGGGATGCTTCCGCCTTCCGAATAGGGCTTTGCTGCGGAGGGTGAGTGTCGCATCGAAGGTCGCAGTTCGCGGACAATCGCACCACTCGATGCCACCCTGCTCCCGCCGACTGAATTTGAAAATGCCCGTGCGCCGCGCTGAATACCGATCCCGAAACCGCCTCTCCTGATCGAGACAGGACGACGCGGCTGCCGGGTTCGGATTCGAGTCTGCCGAGCCACACCTCACGTTCCGCGTTCCAGATCTCCGTCCGCTCACGCACTGCGACCCATCCCTCGGGAAACTCAGGCTCCAGATTTAGTCGGAGAGTGGATTGCTCGTTCAACGGTTTGGTTCGGCCAAGCCGCGACAGGTGTGCGTATTGAACCGAGCCCACCTGGGTGGTGGAGTAAGGGTCCGGGCTTGGAGAGGCTTCGCCGGTGATATCCACGAACAGAGGTTCCACCGCCTCTTTGAGGGGGGCCGCCCAAAGAGAGTGGATTAAGAGCAATGGACCTACCGCAACGACCCGTATGGAAGCTTCCCTTATCCATAGTCTCGGGCGTCGAGCGTGTTGGGTCGCGGCTAGCGGCTTCATCACAACGGGAACCATAGCAGGATGAGTATGCTTGACACTCGTTTTCTTGGTATCACAAAAAAAACCCCTCTACCTCCCTGAATCTTCGGCATGCATTTCGGTGGACGTTCCCGCGTTTCTTCCCCGGATCGGAAACGGGCAGGGCCGGGCTTGGCCGCGAAAAGCCGCAAGAGACGCAAGAGACGCAAGAGACGCAAGAGACGCAAGAGACGCAAAAAATACGGAGCCTCTGAACTCTGCCTGCACTGTTCCACAACAGGGCCGAGGATTTAACCGCGGAGTGCACGGACGACACTACAGAATCCGGACTGTAGTTCTGTAGTGTGGGCCGTATCGGCCCATCCCCGTCCCATCTCTTCGAATCTGCGAGACTCCATTCTCACCCACTTTTAACCAAACCCGCTCGCCCCTTTCGGCTCGCGAGGGTCTTGTCTAGAGGCAAGATAAGCTGTGGTTTAGGCAGTTTTGGTGCAGAGCTCCGACCCGGGGAGGGCTATGGGTTCCTCAGCAGTTGCGGTCGGGAATTCCGGCCGATCGGGTGGGCGAGAGTCTGCCCCTGCCTCCAGAAAATAAAAACTATGACAGTCACCACTTTTGCGATCTTCCTCTTTGCGGTCGGCCTGGTTGCTGGCTATCTCCTAATTGTCCATCGAGCCCTCAGCGGAGACGCTGCGAACAACCCTTCTTTCGACGCCCTCGCCCCGCAGCCCAGGTCTGAATCGAAGCCAGCTCAGGAGCGCGCTCCCGCCGGCCGTCCGAATCAAATTTCCAAGCACGCCTGAGCGCACAAAAGCTTGTCTTCACCCTGGAGCGAAGCTTTCCTGGAAGGCCGTGACTGTCGCTCGCCGTATTCTCCGCACCGGGTCGGTGGCCTCGGCGTGTCTCCTTGTGGTGTTCACGGCGTTGTCCCTGGGTGCGGCCCAGCCCAGCCTTAATCTTCTCATCTGGAGCGAGTATATCGACCCGCAGGTGGTCGCCGATTTTGAGCGGCTGAACGGATGCAGAGTCGTTATCGATTTGTTTGAGGAAGAGTCCGCCATGGTGGCCAAGATCCGCAATGGAGGCGCGTCGCAGTATGACGTGGTGGTCGCCCCGGATCACACGGTCCCCAAGCTATCCAAGCTGCAGTTGCTTCGACCGCTTCATCTCGATCGGCTGGCCGCGATTACTAATCTCGAGTCGCGTTTTCTGAACCCTCCCTACGACCGAGGAAATCGTTATTCAATCCCTTATCTGTGGGGAACCCTGTGTGTCTACGCCCGCGTGCCCAAGGGCAAGCCCTTGGTACCCAGCTGGGGTTTGTTCTTTGACCCGAAGCAGCAGCCGGATTCTTTCCTGTTGATCGATGGGATGCGCGACCTCATCGGAGCCGCTCTGAAATATCGCGGGCACAGCCTCAACTCCACCAACATTTTCGAATTGAAAGAGGCGAGAGATCTAATCCTGAACGCGAAACGGCGTTCGATGGGATTTGAAGGTGGAGCGGGAGGGAAGAATAAGGTGCTCGCGAAAACCGTTGCCGCTGCGATGGCCTACAGCGGTGATGCGCTTCGGGGTGTGAAGGAGGATTCTGAAACGGTATGCTTCATTCCGAAGGAGGGAAGCCAGATCTGGGTGGATAATCTGGTGGTCTGCTCGGGTGCACCTCACGGGGAACTGGCAGAGAAATTTCTGGCTTTTTTGCTCGAGCCAAGGGTATCCGCTCGACTGGCTAATTTTCTCAACTATGCGACGCCAAATCATGAGTCAAAGATCTTCCTTGAGCCCTCTTTGCTGAACAATCCAGCGGTTTATCCCCCGCCTGACGTGATGTCGAAGCTCGAGTTCGTTGAGGACTTGGGAAGATCGACCCGGCTCTATGATGAGGTCTGGACCCAAATTCGGACGAAGTATTGATTTTCCAGTCCGCAGTCGGTTAAGTCGCGGCCGTGAAATCGAAGGCCAAGTTGCATCCGCTGGTGGGACTCATCATGGGGAGCCAGTCTGACTGGGAGACCCTCCAACACACCGCCGCCCAGCTCCGCGAGCTGAAGGTGCCATTCGAAGCCCAGGTGGTTTCCGCGCATCGGACGCCGGATCTGCTCTTCGACTACGCCTCCTCCGCCGCAGGGCGGGGCCTGGAAGTCATCATCGCGGGAGCGGGCGGTGCCGCGCACCTGCCTGGGATGTGCGCCGCGAAAACCTTTCTGCCGGTCCTTGGAGTGCCCATTGAGTCCAAGGCCCTCAAGGGAATTGATTCGCTGCTGTCGATCGTTCAGATGCCCGGAGGCATTCCGGTGGCGACACTCGCCATCGGAAAAGCGGGAGCGATTAACGCAGCGCTCATGGCCGTTGCCATCCTCGGGATTAAGTATCCGGTATTTCGTCAGGCCTATGATAAATTCCGACAGGCTCAGACAGCCCGTGTGCTCGCGAACACCAAGGTGGGTTGACCCGTTTTCGCGATGACCCCTCAATCTGCATCGAGCCCGGCGTCTCTTGCTGGCTCCGTCCAGGCTGCTCAGACTGCCGAGATTTCACCGCTTCTGCCTGGCAGCACCATCGGAGTTTTGGGGAGCGGACAGCTGGGGAGAATGTTGGCTTTGGCTGCTAAAGAGCTGGGATATCGAGTGGCAATCTACTCTCCCGATGCGGAGTCTCCCGCAGGGCAAGTGGCGGATCGTGAGATCATCGCGGAGTACGGGGATCTCGATCGTGTTCGCGCTTTCGCTCGGAGCGTCGATGTGGTGACGTTCGAGTTTGAGAACGTCCCCTCCGCCACCACGGCCGCGGCGGCGGAGTGCGCCCCAGTGCGTCCGGACGGCCAAGTTCTGCACATCACTCAGCATCGCTTGCGGGAAAAAACTTTCCTCCGTGATCATGGCTTTCCGGTGACACCGTTCCGGCGGGTCACCTCGCTGCCAGAGCTGCAGTTGGCCTCACAGGAGTTGGGACTTCCAGCAGTCCTCAAGACGGCAAGCTTTGGATACGATGGTAAGGGACAAGTGAAGCTGAGCAACGCAGGGGAATTGAGTGGAGCGTTTGAATCACTTCGCGGTGCAGAGGGCATCTACGAGGCGTTTGTCGATTTTTCGAAAGAAGTCT
>JAYTTC010000538.1:0-4589 GCA_043745255.1 Verrucomicrobiales bacterium | reverse complement strand
ACGGTCAGTCGTTTGAAGTAGCGAGGAACGTAGGCCGCCTCGATCGATTGCTGGAGCTGTCCTGCCGTTCTTCCAGCTGCATCCACCTTGACCCCCAGAGGAAGGATGATGGCTCCATCATCTTTCACGCGATCCCGAAATTCTGGTATGGCGGCGCTGGGAGGCAGGTCGGAGAAGGTAACCGTGAGCGTCTCGCCGATTCGGATCAGCTCAGGAACCAGGCTCGGCGGAGGGGCTGGCGGGGAATTGCTGACATCGCCCCTCGAGGAACCAGACTCCGTAGCGCAACCCGTGATGAGCGACGCCGACACCACCGCGAGAGAAACAACCGATACAATTTTTCTAAACAGTTTCATATCCACAGAACCCGTGCGAACCCAGTCCTTCAGTACTTGGTCTTGATGTCGTTGCCATCGCTGTCGTCATCCGTGTCCGGTGCTTTGACCGCAGGTTTTCCAGCGGAGGCTGGTTTGCCCGGCTTGGCGTCGTCCGACTTGGCGTAATAATCGTAGTAGTAGCCGCTGTAGTAGTAGTAGTTCTCGTCCTGGCTCATGTTGATGTTGTTGAGCACGATTCCCAGGAGGTTTCCACCCACCTTCTCGATCATCTGCTTGGCACGAATGGTCATGGGCTGCGGATAGCGACGGTATTGAATGACCTGCAGCACCATGTCGACCTCACTCGCCAGGATCGACGCATCACTCACACCCATGATCGGGGGGGAGTCGAAGAAGACAAACTCGTAACGCCGTTTCAACTCGCGGATGAGCTCCTTCATCTGGTTGGAGCTGAGAATGCCCATCGAGCTGCTCGGAAGCTTGCCGCTCGGCATGAAGTCCAAGGTCGGGCAACTGGTGGTCTGGATGACCTCCTCGAGTGTGTTCTGTTTGAGCAGGTAATTCGTCAGACCAATCGCGTTCGAAAGATGGAGCAGCTTGTGAATGCTCGGACGACGGAGGTCAGAGTCCACCACCAATACTCGCGCACCGTTTTGGGCGAAGATGGTCGCCAAGTTGAAGAGCGTGGTGGATTTGCCTTCGCCCGCACCGCCGCTTAGCACCGTCAGGGTGCTGGATTTGGCTTCCTTGCGGGAGAAGAGAATGTTGGTTCTCAGCACCCGATAAGCCTCGGCGTGCGGACTATCCGGTCCCTCTTCCAAAAGCGACCCGACATTCTGTGGAATCACGCCCAGCACAGGGGCCTGGAGTGCTCGTTCCACATCGTCGATGGTCTTCACACTGGTATCGAGGTACTCGATGAAGAAGGCGAGACCGACACCAAGGACAATGCCGAAGATGACGCCGAGGGTGATATTCACCGCCTTGTTTGGACGGCTCGCCCGGAGAGCGGGCTGCGCTAGGTCGGTGACTTCCACAATGCCCGGACGTTCAATGCTCAGATCAACACGCTCGCCGGTGATCTTGGTCTGCAACTTCTCGCGAAATTCCTTAAGTCGCTCCTGTTCCCGCTTTGCACTGAAATACGGAGCGCGGCGAATAGCAGTCTCAATGTCGTCCTGGCGAACTTTCTCAACTTCGGAGACGTAACTGTCATAGCGGGCCCGAGCGGCCACGGTCCTCACGCGAAGGCCTTCGAGGATGCCTTCCAAACGCTCATTGACCTGATCGTTGATGCGGCCCATGACCCCCTTGATACGAATGACATCCGGATGATCCGGTGAGTAAGTTTCGACCAAGTCGGCGAGCTTTTGCTCCGCGTCCGCCTGACGCTCAAGAAGGCCCTGAAGATGCGGGTCGGGGGAGACCGTCAGGACGGCGGTCTTGAACTCCGCTCGAGTCAGATTGCTCAAGCTGGTGTAGAGAGCATTGGCAAGACGCCATTCGCCCTGCGCCTCGATCCGCAAATTCTCCATGTGGCGAAGAATCTCGGGCTCCGGAACCGTCGACGCCATAAAGTAGCGATCGTCGGAATCTGGAATTTTATTCTCGACCTTGAGCCGCACCACCTCGGCCTGCTTGGCTACAAGCTGAGTGTCGAGCTTGTCCGCCTCTTCCTGCAGCCTCAGGATGCCGCGCTTTGCGGTCTGAGTCAGATTCCGCAACCGATTATCTTTGTAAACCCGCGCGACCTCATTCGCGATCTCGGCGGCTTCAGCCTTATCCTCATCCTCCACCTTGATCTCGATGATGCTGGTGTTGCGATACTGCTCCACGTCCACCTGGCGTTTGAGAAGATTGAAGGTGACGTCCGTGGGGAGATCGTCCTCTGACTTGAGACGCTCGGCCCAGCGGTGATTCAGATTCCGATTGGTGATGACCGGGAACAGAATCGACTTGGACTTGAGCACCTCGAATTCGGTTTGGATCCAGTAAGGATCGAAGCCCGTCGATTGCGGACTGTAGGTGACGCCTGAGACATCCAAGGCGTCCTTCTCCACCCGGATGCGAACGACGCTTTCATACTGAGGGGGCAGGATGAAAGTGACGAGAGTCGTCGTGATCGCAACCAGAAGGAACACGGCCAGAATGACGGTCTTGCGGATTCGGATGATGCGCCAATAATCCAAAAAGTGCAGTTTCGTCTCTGGCGCGTCGAATGATCTTTGATTTTCCATACTTCAAAAAAAAGAGGCTACCGACTTTAGCATCCAGCCTCTAGTAAATCCACACAGTCTCGTCGTCTGTCTGCTCTAGCGACCTTAGTCTTAGTAAGTGGCCGTGAAGCCGAGGAACACTCGATCACGATCGAACGAACGCCCACCGAGCCCAGCAACCGAGGACAACTTGTCATAATTATAGGTCAGGGTCGTGCTCCAGTGCTCGGAAATCTTGTAGTCCAGGTTCAACTGGAGACTGAGGAAGTCCTCCGAGAGCTTATTCGCGCTGCCGCCGTTGTAGGTGTAGTGATTGTAACGGCCCAGCAAACCGCCGGTCAGGAGGGGAGTGATCTTGTGAGAAACCGAGACATAGGGGCTGAGCGATTGCGCGTCGGAGGTGATGTCGGCTGCGTTGGTGCCGATCACATCGGTCGCCGTGCGGTCCACCGTGACACCCAGCTGCAGATAGCTTTTTTCGCGATAAACATAGGTGGCGTTCGCGCTGACATAGGGGGAGGTCTGGTCGGAACCTGCAACCGGGTTGGAATACGAAGTCAGACGCACGCCGGCTTCCAGGCTGCCCTTCAACCGCGTATTGACGGTGTAGTCCATTCCGCCATACGCCGTGTGACCGAGATTATTGCGCGCTTTGCCTGTGAGTCCGGAACCGGCAAGAATTTCCTCTCCACTGGTAAAATCAGAGATCGACAGGCGATATCCCACCTTGGCTGTCAGTTTCGGATTCAGCACCCAGCGAGTATCGAGTTTAACGGAATGCTCGAAACGATTCAGCAGCGAGGCACGAAGACCGACGCCTTTCTGCACGTAGTCATACCAGGAGTTGCTATAACCAATGCCCAGCCCAAAGAGCTCGGTAATCTGTCCCGAGAAATCAAACCCGGCCGTGTTGCGATACGCGCTGAAATCCGTTCGTTGCAGCACGCCCAGATCGCCGATCACCTCGGGTTCCTGCGCATAGACAAAGGAGTCGTCCACGTTGAGCTTAAAGCGCTGGTCGAAAGCATGCTCGAGACGTGCGCTGAACTCGTGAGTGTGATCGGCGCGATGCGGCTGGCGGTCAAAGAAGTATCGCATGCCGTAGGTGTAGGTCGCGCCGATATAGGTCTGCTGCAGGGTGGTCCAGTTGAGCGAGACAGAGGGACGAACATCAAAACCGAAACTGTTCTGAATGGCGATGGGGGACGAGGAGGGAGTGGTGGCGATGTTATCATCGTAGAAACCCCGCACGGCCACCGAATAGGTCAGCAGCTTCGAGGATTCGATTTGTCCCAACCCTGGCGCGTAAGCGGCCTGCATCCCAGTGGCACTCACCGCAACCAACCCGACAGAGGTGATAATTCTCTTCATATTTTTTGTTCGATTCCAATAGTCACGCCCGGCTGACAGTCCATATCTGCCGAGCAGTATGATGACACATCAAGAACGATGCCAACGGCCTATACCGAAGTGTTTCCGCCACTGTCAAATAGAAAGGCCTGAGCGCGATCCGTTCAAAACTCGTTGGAAACAGGTGCATTCCTCACTATTTACTGCTCGGAAACTCAGCATAAAATTGCTCCGGCCAAATGGTCTCCGCCCAGCGCTGCAAGGGAAACTCGGGAGGTAACTTCCCTTTTATCAGGACGAACCCGACAAAATTTTCCCACCTCGCTCGGAGCTCCTTCCCCGCATCCGCCATACCACGAACTTGAACATTCTTCAAAGTTCGCTGAGTCAGGTAGAGCGCCTTGACCGAGCGGCGGTAATCGCTGAGCTCGTAAAAATCATCCTTCACTTTATCGGCGGGATCGTTGCGATAGTTAAGCGTCAAAGGAGTGGTCGGACATCGCGAGTACCAGGAGATCCCCGCAGGAACGTCGGTCATGATCAATTCCTTTTCCCAGGTGCTCGCGGTTCCGGATTCGCTCAAACGGCCAATCCGCTGGAAAAAAGGAGGAAAATAGGGCGGATAGACCACCGATGAAACGTATGGAAGCGGAGGGAGAAAGCTCAGGATCATCGGAAGCGAGCA
>JAYTTC010000537.1:0-4593 GCA_043745255.1 Verrucomicrobiales bacterium | reverse complement strand
GGCGGGTCAGGAAGAACAGTTCGTTGCAGAGCCCAAGAATTTGGTCCGTTTCTGGATCAGTGCTGACCCAGTCCTTACCAGCGGCCTGATTGATTCGGCTGATCAAACTGTCGGGGAGGAATCGCGAGTACTTCGACTCGAACGCCGCAACCCACTCGACGGCCTCTCGAAGAAATTGATCAGCTACACTGCGATTGGAGGTGTTAAGCGTGATTTCACACCAGGTTCCCATCGCGGTGAAGCCAACCTTGCGACCCGAACCCCGGCCAGGCATCTCCTGCACCGTGGCGCGGATGCGCTCTAAAACATTGGAAGCCGCAATGGCCATGGTCGATTCAGAACACGAAACGCAAGCCGGCACTATAAACGTTTGCGGTCGGGAAGGCGTCCTTCGCGCTGACGCTATCCAGCGAACTCATCACATACCGCTTATAAGCCAAATCGAGCACGAGCCACTTCTGCACCCGAACCATGACCGACACTCCGTAAGTGAGAGAGCGCATCTTCGAGAGACGGTAGTCCGCCGAATAGAACTCAGGATAACTCGACTCCGTGGGAGAAGGCCAGGTGAGCGGATCCAGCGGATCATAGATCGAAGGATCACCCGGATAGGAAACATGATAGAAGTCGGCCGCGGACTGCTGGTAAAAGCGGAACATCGGAGAGAGAACCGCGTACTTCGTGATGTTCTGATACCAATTGACGCTCGCCGTATGACTCAGGATTCCATAGGAGTCATGAGCAATGCGATAGCTCCCATCCGCACTGCCGTTGAGCTGTGGAACGGAATGGGTGTAGCCAACGTAACCGACTTGGCGGGTCTTATGGCCCGGCCGCCGCTCGGGGAACAGACTCTCAGGAACGGGATACGCGTCGAATCGAAACGCCTTGTACGGATCAGACAGGTAACCACTGGAGGTGCTCAGCGTGAGATTCACCGTGAGGAAGCTGTGTTTGGTCAGAATCTGCGTTACTCCCACCAGGAAGTCGGTGGTGTTCTTGTTGGCATACTCCCCGAACCAGAAGATCGGGTCGATAGTATCCCAGCTATGGGCAACCCCGAGAGTCACGGTGGTGTTTTTGTCATTAAAACTCATGGAGTGATTCAACGCCAACCCGTGGGAGATATAATCACGTTCCTCACTGTAAGAGAGCTGCGGCGAGGTGATCTGACGGCCGTTGCCCCACTTGAACTCCGGCTCAACGTAACCCGCGCGCCGAATGTCTTCCACGTGAGCCTTGGGCACCTCATTGGAGCCCGCAAGCGGAGGCCCACCGGTGGGAGTGCTCCCCGAAATGCCATCGTACACAAACTCCCCCTTGAGGGAGATGCGAGCATCCAGTTCCTTTTCGAAATACGCCGAATGAGTGCGGATTTTGATCCGGCCGTTTTCCTCCGCATAGGTCTCGTAGCGGTAATCGATATGATCCTCCGCGCGAATAGAGACTTCGTGAACCCACTGGAGCAGCCCCGCCAATCCGAAGGCAAGCAGCCGGTGCGTTGCGGAGGACCAGTGACTGCCAAGGATCGGAACCTGTAGTTTCTTCATAAAGGGACCTTTCGGTCGTTGTTTCAAAACCGAGCTCTAGCCCGGAAAAGCTCCCGCAACCTATTCTTTCCCCGGAGATCCGATCAGGTCACGACGATGAGATCATCGCAAACTTCCCTATTAATCATAAATTAATAATTTCCAATGAAATGGAATTTCTCTCCCCTGCACCGACTCTATCGAAGAGGCGCTCCTCCTGTTTGACCGACACCCACGCGACAAAGTTCCACGACGGTCTCAGCGGGAAACGCCGGCGGGGGGATCCAGACAAAACCGACGACCCATATACAGTTCATCCGCCACCTGAAAAAGGGTAATCGCGTCCTGTCCAAGCTCCTCATCCGCAGCCTCTGGCTGATCCACTCTGACCATTTGGCCGAGTTTTGGATCCCCTCGAAAAAACTCAACTTTCTTGTTCAAGCTTAGCACCGCCAGTCGGTGATCTCGGTATGCGCCGATAGCGCGATTGTGATTGAGGAGCACCAAGCGATTTCCGGGCACTTCGTGGAGAAGATTGCGCCCAAAAAACATCGAGGAATAAGGACGTCCTAAAAGCCCTAGCAAGGTGGGAGCCACGTCCAGTTGGCAGCCCAGAGTGGAGAGTCGACTGGGGCCCTTTACGAACGAGGGTCCAAGAAGCACCATCGGGATCTCGTAGGAACGGATCGGAATGGTCTGGCTCCCGTACACCCTTGCACCGTGGTCCGCAATCACCACAAAAAGAGTATTCGTCCAAAACGGCTCCTTTTTTACCGCTTCAAAAAACTTTCCCAACGCCCAGTCGGTGTACTTCACCGCATTCTCGCGCGAACGCGCTCCCGGGTCTTCGGAAATGCGTCCTGGCGGATAAGTGAAAGGCTTGTGATTTGAAACGGAAAGAGCAGTCGCGAAGAACGGCTTCCCCGAGTTGTGCAAGGCCCGGAGTTCTTCGACCGTACGCTGGTACAGGTCTTCGTTGCTGACGCCCCAGATGGTGGTGAAAACGGGGGTGGGAAAATCCTTCTGTTCGACGAAACGATCGTAGCCATTCCGCACCGAATAGGATCGCATTCCGTCAAACACTCCCCGCCCTCCATACAGAAAGAGGGTTTCATATCCATCGCGCTTCAGCACTCGGGCGATAGTTTCCACGTTCTCCGACCGATCCCGCTTCACGATGGAGTCTCCGGGCAGCGGTGGAAAGCTGGAGAGCACTCCCTCGAACCCTCGAACAGTTCGGTTGCCGGTGGCATACAGGTTGTCGAACAGCATTCCTTCCGTCAGAGCCAGACGATCCAGTTCGGGAGTCAGACTCGGTCCCACACGACCGAGGGATCCCCAGAACTCAGAGCCGAAGCTTTCTTCCAACATAACCACGAGGTTCATCTTGGATCGGGTCGCGTCTCCGGCGATCCGCCTCTCGACCGGGCGCGTCTCGGGAGCAAAAATCGCATTCTCCTCCGCCAGCAGCTTGCGAACGCGACGGTGGGCTTCCTCGCGGGGAACTGTCGGATAGAAGGCAGTGTAATCGAGATTTCTTGACCAGGCGGCCGTGGCGACAGAAACCGTCCCATTGCTGGCCAGTTCATTGAACACTCGCTCGCGACTGAATCGCGTTTCATTCAAAGAGACGGTCCCGGTAAGTCCTATCGCAAGGAACACTACGGCAAGAATGTGCCTCCACCGAACCGCCCGGCCCACGGGGATCTCCCACATGCGACGAGCCACCCTGCGGGCGGCAAGGACGATCAGTCCT
Source organism: Verrucomicrobiales bacterium (assembly GCA_043745255.1). Classification (GTDB taxonomy): domain Bacteria; phylum Verrucomicrobiota; class Verrucomicrobiia; order Limisphaerales; family UBA11320; genus UBA11320. Next base: position 1,308 of record JAYTTC010000537.1, on the reverse strand, counting down.
GCGCCCACGATACAAGCGATCACGACGGCGGGAATGGGATAGGAGTCCCAGATATTCACGAACACCTCGTGCGGATAGAGGAGATAGTCGATGGCGACGGTATTAAACCGGGATCGGAACTCTTCGAAGAAGAAATATTCCGAAATGAGGAGGAAGATTTGGAGAATCCAGAACAGGGAAAACACGCCGTAGACCAGGCTCCGAAACCAAGTCCGGAGGAGCCACCGATCAGGAACGGTCAGCAGGAAAGTCCAGAAGGGAAGAAAGAAAATCACACTCACCGCAAGATCCAGATGCACTCCCACGGCAAAAACCTTCAGCAAGTCTCCACCGCTGGAAACATCCGAGGCGAATTGCCGCAAGAGCACAACCCGCAGCAACGAGTCCAGGAGGACCAGCAGGCAGGCTTGAGCTGCGATGAAACCAAACCGCGAGGAAAACCAGAATCGAACTGAGTCTCGGGTCAGCATATCCATTCCATCTGGAATACTATGGAAGCCACTTACCGCGCTTTTACAAACTCTAGCGACACGGGCGATGGAACCTCCAAGGGCTTCCCTGCCGGAGTCAGGCGACCGGTTCCGCGGTCGATTTGAAATACTGTGATCTGATCGGATTCCTGATTCCCAACCAACAACCATCGACCGGAAGGATCAATGCGGAATCCACGCGGAGTCTTGCCCCCTATCGGTTGGTGTTGCAGGAGCGTCAAAGATCCAGAGCTTGGATCCACGGTAAAGACCACGATGCTGTCGTGTCCCCGGTTGGAGCCAAAGAGAAAGTGTCCTGAAGGATGCACGAAAATCTCGGCGGTGGAACTCTGCCCGGTAAATCCGGTCGGCAAGGTGGAGACGGTTTGAAAATCGTGGAGCTCTCCTTTAGCGCCATCGTAGTGAAAGGCGGTGATCGTTGAGTGCATTTCGTTGATGGAATAGAGGAGTTTTCCCTGAGGATGGAAGGCCAGATGTCGAGGCCCCGCCCCGGGTTTCAAGCGCACGAAGGGGGGATTGTTCGCCACCAGGGATGATTTTCCAACATCGTACCGATACACCAGGATCTGGTCCAGGCCGAGGTCGGCTGCCAAGGCGAAACGATTGTCGTGATCAAGGTAGATCGAATGTGCGTGCGGGCCGTTCTGGCGCTGAGCGTCAGGTCCTTTGCCCGCGTGTTGCAGGAACGAAACCGGTCCCCCAAGACTGCCGTCCGAGCGGATCGGATAACTCGCCAGGCTTCCCCCGCTGTAGTTCGCCAGAAACGCCGTCTTTCCCGCGCGATCCAGCACTACGTGGCAGGGTGCCGCACCCTTCG
>JAYTTC010000536.1:0-4600 GCA_043745255.1 Verrucomicrobiales bacterium | reverse complement strand
CCATCCCCGCCGAATCGTCCGTGTACACGAAAGGCCGCGATCCTCTGGATCCGCCGCTTCACCTGAATCCAGTCCTTGAGGCTCAGTTTTTGGTTCTCCATAAAATGGGCGAGCAGGGGTTTGAGCGATCCCTTGAAGATCCGTTCAAGAAAAGATTTGGGGCAGGAAACTGGTGGAGCCGACAGGAATCGAACCTGCGACCTTCTCATTGCGAACGAGACGCTCTACCAACTGAGCTACGACCCCATCCACCGGTTCGTCAAGACGATGGGAACTATGGTGTTTCCAGAATCGGAGGCAAGCTCATTTGGAAAAGTCTATCTAACTCAGCTTGAGCTCTGGCTCGCTCTGCATCAGCAGCGGCTCAAGAAATCTTCGGTCAACGAATACATTCGCTTTCTCCGGGACCTTTTCGCAATTGCCTTCAAAATGCGAGCGATCTCCGATTCGCCTGCAGCAGCTTTGTCCGAACTGAAGCGAGAACGTCCGATCCGCCAGAGCCCGACGTGGGAACAGTTCCAAGCTCAAGCCTCATGCCTTCGACTAAAATCCCCACGGTTCAGCCCTCGATCTCTCAGGCGCTGGCTTATTACGCGCGCTATTGAACTCGGAGTGGATTTCAAAACAATCGCCTCGTGGCAAGGCCATCAGGATGGCGGAGTGCTGATCGCCAAGATCCAGAGCCATCTGCGGAATGAGCATTCGGATGCCATGGCACGAAAGCTCACCATCTAGCCCGCATATTTCATGGCACGCGTGGGATTTAACATGGGCGTTCGCTTCGAGGGCTACCACGGGCCCATCAGAGCGTTGCGGGCTAGAATCAACTCCGACAGCCTGGATTTTGCTTCGCAATGCCAGAAAGCATCGAGCGGAATGACGCGCGCATACAACGCGTGGCATGCGCCTATGAAAAATCCAGGCTAGAGCGTATCCTTGAGGAATCGATCGATCTCGGAGCGAGGGATCAGCAGGTGGCGGAGCGCCTTCGATGATCGGAGCAGTCCCCGGGTGACCAGCCGACGGACCGTTTTGTCGCTGACTCCGAGTATTTGGGCGGTCTCTTGGACACTGAACGCGAGTCTGAATTTGCCTTGTAAATCTTGCAACGGAGGCGTTTTTCGGTAGCCTTGCCACATCTCAATCCAACAACTGCCCCACACCATCTCACCATGGCACGCATGATGTTCCATCTTCTATCCTCCTCGGGCCATTCACAACGCTGTCGCATGGGTGCCTGTGGCATGCTTGCCGCCCTGATCATGCTGGCGTTGGCCACGTCCACTCACGCCCTCCCCAAACTGATCGGCGACCTCAACGAGGACGGCAAAGCCGACGTGCTGGACATCGTTCGCCTCATGAACTTCCTGAATGGAAGTAACTCGATCCCGGCCACCCAGGGTATCCAACTCTCCGACATCAGCCCTTACCCGTCCCTCCCCGCCATTTACGCCGACATCAATGAAGATGGCCGGATCGACTCAACAGATGTTCAGCTGCTGGAACAAGCCGTGCTGGGCATTTCCGAGCTGCCGAACCCCACTGCGCCTCCCAGGCTACCCGTCTACCCCGGCAGCACCAATGGGGCGTTCTTATCCCTGAAGGGCACAAGCCAACCCGGTCGCACCATCACCATCGCCGGTGACTTCACCGTCCTCCTGACCAACACGGGACCGAACGGCGATTTCAATATCAACTTCCCCCTCGCCAGCAACCGTCTCAACCGAATCTACGTGTCCTCAGGTAGCGACAAGTTCGGTTCGGGAACACCCCAAGTAATCGAGATCGTTCACGACGCGGAAGCTCCCAATCTCTACATCGATTTCCCCACCCCCACCTCGGAGATCATCACCAACTCCATCATCGTCGCCGGTCGAGTCGGCGACATGCTCAGCGGCTATCGAGGGCTTCAGGTGTTTGTCACAAACCAAACGATCCTCACCAATACCACAGCGGAAGCGGTGGCGCTTCGCAGCCACGCCGGAGGCGATGCCAATGTCGATGTTGGGATTGGCAACAACGGAACCTATGCGCGGATTGGCGTTCCGGTCATTCTTGGTGTCAATCGGATCGAAGTCACCGCTATCGATGCGTTGGGCAATCGCCGGGTAAGAACCACCGAGATCACGCGATTAGATCCCACGGGTAAACCGCAAATGATTGTGCTTTCGGGGGATGGCCAGGCGACCAATGTCCACCTGCGCCTGCCTGAACCCATCCGAGTGAAGATTCTGAAACCTGACGGATCCCCGTTCGCCCGCAAGCTGGTGACGTTTGAAGTCACCCGCAGTGATGGAAGACTAACCGCAAGTTCGACGGACACCAACTCCGGATCCCTGATGTATCAAGTGGAGACGGATGCCCAGGGTATTGCTGCCGCTTGGTGGCAGTTGGGAAGCGATGCGGGATGCGGAAACAATCGGGTGTGCGCGTCGAGTCGCGACATAGTCGGATGCGGTTACTTCTGCGCCTCGTCCTATCCGGCTCCTGCGAGTCAGATCAACATTGGATCGGGGAATAATCAGAAGGTGGAGACCGGTGGGCAACCTGCCGAAACCTTGCGGGCTTGGGTCAACGATTCCTGCAACGGTGTGCCGAATGTCGCCGTGACCTTCGCGGTCACTCAAGGCGGTGGTAAGATTCGGGCGGCGGGAAGCCAGGATCCTTGGTCATCTATCCTTCGATTGCGAACAGGCATCACTGGCCATGTGGCGGTCGAGTTTCAAGCGGGTCCGGATGCCGGTCCGAACACCGTGGAAGCTAACTTTCTGAGCAACCGATTTCTCCCTGCCACGTTCACCATCTACGGAGTCGGGCGGGATCCTGAGAAGACTACTTCCTTCACCGGTTTGGTATTGGACAACACCAGCCGGCCGATTGGCGCAGCGCAGTGTTTGTTGACGGTGAATGGTAAGGATTACCGGACCGCCACCGATCTCCAGGGAAGATTCCGTTTTGAAAACATCGATGCGGGCAAAGGCCATCTGTATGTGAACGGGCAGACCGCCACCACCCTGTATACCAATCAAGTAAGGAAAGGCAGTTTCCCTGCACTCTCCTACATGCACACGATGGTTCCGAATGCAGAGAATACGTTGACGACACCGGTGCTGCTCCCCCGACTCAACACCAACAACATCCGATCCTACTATGGGACCAACGACGTCGAGCTGACCTGTGAAGGAATGGAAGGATTGAAGATGCGAGTGAAAGCGGGTTCTCTCAAGCGGCTCGCGGACGGATCCGTTCCTGTGAACGGACAGGAGATTCCGCTTTCATTAAACCAGGTGCATCACGATCAGATCCCGATGCCCATCCCGGATGGAGCAAGCCCCCCGTTCGCATGGACCTTGCAGCCTGGAGGAGCGGTGTTTGATCCTCCCATCGAGATTGAGTATCCGAACATGAGCGGACTCCCTGCCGGCAGCATTGCGTATTTCCTGAGTTTCAATCACGACACCGAGCGATTCGAGATCATCAGCAGCGGCCATGTGAGTAACGATGGATCGACGATCGTGACGGATCCGGGGTCAGGGCTGACGTTGGCTGGGTGGGGGTGTAATTGCCCGCCTTACAGTGTGACGGGGGAGTGTGAAAAGTGCGAAACAAGCTGCAACGAGAAGGGAACTCTATCCGGCGGTTCGGTGACGGCTAGTGCAGCGAAGGTCAAACTTTGCGAGGAGCTTTCCTTCACTGTATCTGGAGTAACTGACTCGGGTGGGTCACGGAAGAAAGTCTGCAAGAAGGCGGGAACAACCGTTATCCCGATCTCGGCTGCGACACCGACCTACAAATGGAAGATTTCGCGGGATGGCAGAGAGGTTGCATCCGGACAGGGTCCAACCGCAACGGCTGCTGCGGAGCATGAAGGCTCATACTCCTGTGAGTTCACGGCCAGCGTGGATCGAGAATGCCCTCCTCAGCCTATCGCTATCAAATCGGGCTCCAAAGTGGAGGTCGAGAAAAGTCTTTGGGAGAATGCCGAAGTGGCTTTTGTCGTTACCGCTCCGGACGCCCTCAAGAACAAGATCAATGCCGCTATCAACAAGATCCCTGGCGTGAACGTGGAGCTGAAAGAGGTGTCCGGTGCTTTCACTTCGAAATCCAGGCCATGCTGTAAGAATTGTGTGATCGATCCGAAGGGAGAGCGTTATAAGGAAGGTTCCGCGAGTCTGAGTGCCGAGCTTAAGGGCATCAAGATCTGGGGTCCACCGACGATTTCTAGGTCTTTTATATTTCCTTTCGCTGTAGCCGCTATAGATGTGGATTTTAACGTCGGTGTTACTTTGGATTCCGATTTTTCTATCACCGGTACCGTTGGTAAACGGTGGGACGACTGTACTCCTGAGGAGTGCTGGTATGGCTCCTTCGGCGGAGACGTGTCCATCACCCCTGCGGTGACAATAAAGGCGATTTTATGCGAGGAGACACGATGGACTGGAAAAGAGTGCGCAGGCGTCGACATCACCCCACTGTCCTTCCCCATCAAGCTGGGTGGCTCGGTGCGATACAATTCTAAGGACGCGTGCACAGGATTGGATGGAGAGTTCAAGTTGTTCTCCATCGATTTCAAAGCAAATTGTAAGGTCAATGGAGTCGG
>JAYTTC010000535.1:0-4601 GCA_043745255.1 Verrucomicrobiales bacterium | reverse complement strand
GACCGCATATCCACTTTCAACTCTCGATAAAACCCTTCCTGTTCCCAGCGCCGAGAATACAAGGCCACCAACACATCGGCCGGATGCTTCTTCCAATCTAACAAGCTCGTCCACAGCCGCACCGTGCTCCACTTTCCCTGGCCGACTCGCACCTGCGCCTGGATCTCCCGGACCAGGATTTTTCGGCCTTCGCTTCGAATCTCCACCAAGGCACTCCCATCGGGATAGACTTCCAGCACGCGCCCTTTGAGATTACTTCTTACACGGAGCAAAAACTGTCGATTTCCTGAGGAATGCAGATCTTTCAAGAGCGCGATCACCTTCCCCACTCCGTAATAGCGGTCCCCGATGAGCAGGCTATCCTCCGGCAGATGCGCCAGAATCTTCTCGGCAAACACCATCTCCGATTCCCCCTTGGTTCCGATCGCTGCTGCGATCGGATTATGGATGCCCAGTTCGACCAGGACCCCTACCCCCACTTTCGCAAAGGCGGCTCGCTGGCGTCGGCTCCTGGCCTTCTTCATCTTCTGTTTTACCTGAGGAGTGTTGGCAATGGAGAACTGACTGCCATCTACCCCACAGAGGAGGAGTCCTGCATAGAAGGCGCTCGGATGCTTCTTCTTCTGAGCTCGGGGTTTTAACGCCACCTTGAGGATCGCATCGAAGATGTCCCAACGCAGGTTGCTGCGACGCTGCGAGAGGGCGCTGTTGCTGATGGATATACCGGTGAGTTGGTTCACGTGTTCGGCCAGCGTGCCCGCTCCGCTCATCGCGTGGAAGACCATCCCCATGAGAAGTTGACGGGGGGTAAGTTTGAAAGCTCGCCGCTTGCCAGGACCCCACTTGCGAAAGAGTTGAGAGATCAGGGAAACACTGAGCAGTTGAGCGAAGAGTTCATCGAAGAGTGACGGGGCGAGCCCGGGTGCCTTTTGCATCCCGAGGTTATTGAATAAACCGGCAAAAAGTACCAGGTTAATTTTTGCCGCATTCTATCAGAAGTCGCTCCCACCCCTGTCAATATTGATCCAAACTCACTTCGATTATTTTGTTGTCTTACAGGCATTGGAGCTAACCGCGGATAAGCGCTTTGGAGATCGCTCAGCGATTGGGTCTGACCAGCCGAGGCGTCGAAAAGCAAGTCGGGATCCTAAAAGCTATCAAGCGGATCCTGTGGGTGGCAAAAAGTCCGTCGGGCAGGAAAATGCAATCATTCGAGGGCGTGAGGTGCTTCGGGACCGGCCATGATGGTCCCGTGAACCATGCTTGTGGCCAGGGAAGTAGCCGGTCAAAAGGAATTGAGTGGCAGCTGGGCGTGGATCCTCCGTCCGTGTCGGACCTCGGGTGAGTCGTTGGCGTTGTCTCAGGCAGCTTGCCGGAGGTATTGATGATGTAAGCCGCCGACCTTCGGCATCTCGATCACCTTTCCGAGATCAGGGGATTCCACAGGCCGTGGGATCGGACTGTCATGGGATAGCGATCTATGTGGCCGTGCCCGATGATGGTAATCGAAGTAATCTGTCAGAACCTTTCTCAGCCGATCTTCGTTCAAGATGATGACTCGATCGAGGCATTCTCTCCGAATGGAGCCTATCAACCGCTCGGCAAATGGATTTTGCCAAGGCGATCTCGGGGCGGTCTGCTTTTGCTCGATACCCATTCCCTTTACGCGCTGCACGAAGATCGACCCATAAATCGAATCGCGGTCCCGCAACAGATACTTGGGCGCGGTGTCATAGGGGAACGCATTGACAATTTGTTGAGCGGTCCAGGCGGCCAAGGGTGAATCGGTGATGTTGAAATGAACGACCTTGCGGCGCTCATGGTTGATGACGATCAACACGTAGAGCAGACGGAACGTCACTGTGGGAACCACGAAGAAGTCCATCCTGAAGCCAGCTCGTTGCCAGCTGATGAGTGTTTCGGGCTGAAAGATCATCAGCGGTCTTCTCCAACCGGGCCAAACCTTCGTGAGCACCAGCCAAAGATCTCGGTCGGACCGGCGGAGCTAGGGCCTGAGCGTCTGCCGTTTGAGAACCATGAGTTGATGGCGCAATGCCAGGATTTCGAGGGCGAGATCGTGCCGACGTCGGAAGAACGAAAGCGGGTATTTCATAACGATCCCGAGAGTGGCCAGGATAGCCTCGTCATATTGATCGGAAATCCACGCCAATCAATCACTTCCAGGCCCGATGGACTTTCTGCCACCCACAAGAGCGGATTCCTTCACGGCTTTTCAGCCACGATTCTTCCGGCTCTCAGTATGTAAATGGGTGTGCCGTGAGCTCGGGCTGTCTGACGAGCGACTCGGGCGGAGCGACGAAGCGCCCTGCCGACGGCGGCTGCGAATGTGGAGGGCCGGAGTTTGGGAGTTTTCATGGACCTTGCTCAAGGAGTAGAGGGGTATCGGCAGAGTTGTCGTAAACTGTCCAAGCGTCCGCCAGGGGACGGTAGAAATGCTGGAAATTCAACCAACCGCGCTCAAATCTACGGATCACATCGTTCTTTGGAACGTTGTGGCCTCCCTGACGCACACGGGAGGCGATACGGCGAAGCGCTAGCCTCGGCGACTCGAGCCTGAGATAGGTGATCTCCAGATTGTAGCCAGCAGCCTTCCAGCGCTTCAATCGTCGGAGGTAAATCAACCCACTCAGCGTTGTCTCGAAGGCAAAATCCGCACGGGCTCTCGCCAGGCGATCCAGCTCCTTTAAGAAGAGCCTCCCTCCAGCAAAAGCGGCGAGCTCGGGGCTAAGCGGGGAAAGTCCCCCTGCTATCAGGTCGGCGTTGACGAAATGTACGATCTTCGCGTCCTTGGGCAGAAACTCTCGGGCGAAGGTCGTCTTGCCAGCTCCATTGGGACCAGCGATCACGATGCAGCGCGGCTGCTTACTCGCGATCCGTTTCATTGAGCTAGGGTCTTGATAGCTCCTGAAGCTAATGCCGGGACCCGGTGGCGTCGAGGCCGCATTCTTCAGATGCGAGGGGTTGCCGGGTGACCTTTGGCCGCTCTAGCTCGTCCGTGGCGTCGCGGCCTAGCGACGCGACTCACCGGTGTTGTCGGTGTCAAAGCCGCTATAGATGCGAGGCCCCGCGGATTGCTGCGTATCTGTGGACGAAGCAACGCGCGGATTGACTCCTCACTTACCTTGATGCCCGCCGCCTCCACCATAGCCTTGGCGAAGGAGGACCGAGCAAGGAGATCAACCCAGCGGTTTACACCCCGAACCCAGGAGATGTCCGCCCGAGGCGGTCGCCGGGAGGAGCGGGTCCCGCTATATGCCCATGTTCTACGCCTATGTTTTGCGGAGCATGACGAATCCAACGGAGTGTTACCGGGGATCCACGCACGACCTGCGTCGTCGCCTCGCCGAGCACAACGCGGGGAAGTGCAGCCATACAGCGAAGTTCCGCCCGTGGAGACTGATCTTCTACGCTGCGTTCGAATCCGCCGAGCTCGCTCGCGACTTCGCTGGAAGGCACGACGCCAGCTGAAAAAGGCGGACGTTCCACTCCTCAGGCGATCCACCTCAGTCAATACGGTTGGCAAGCCCACTGCTACGGACTATTTGAGCTGCCCGTGGCTGCTTGATCATGATCTCGCCACTCACACGTTTCTGGCGTTGTCGTTTCTGTGATTGTGTGAATTTGGTGAACTCTATTTGTTGGGCGTTCCTGTCGCCGGCGCGGGCTTCTTGCCTTTGACTTTCTTTGGTGCGGGATGGCGTGGTTTGTGCGCGGGCGTTTTATGACTTCCTTGCGGTCGAGGGGTTGGCAAAACCGCGAGGCCCGTATTCTTGTTGCGCCAGTTGTCCCCCCAAACATTCACCAATCCGTGGATCTTGTAGAAATACGTGCTGATCACCGGCGCGGTCATCGGGTTGCCGATGTTTGGGTCATTGAAATGGATGGCACATGCGCCATGCAAATATCGGTTGTGAATACCTGTCTCGATAAATGTTCCAAATACATCTTCCGAGGCGAAGGGCGGTGTGATAGTGACGATACGCTGCTCCTGACCGGCCAGAACCGGATTCCAACCTGTCCGTGCATCGTTCTTCAATTCGGCGGGAACGGACTGCCACGATGGCGTCACGTCGAATTGGTTTCGAAATGCAGCGGGTTGAGCGTTGAACCACAGAAAGAATTTTTTCAGGAAGTTGCGGTGGAAATTTAGGAAATCAATGCCTTGGTGCGTTGCGGATCGCGCGCCCGGAGTGCCGATCGGGTTCATGTGCCACGCCATGTGTTCGTCTATCAATTGCTGCGGGTAGTTTGTTATGGCTGCCATAGGCTTTTCGTTTGTTGGTTGCGAAGCTGGATGTTCAGGCGCGTTATTTACCAAAAGCGGTCTTGGTTGGCAATAGCGGTAAAAACGGTTAAAGCAGGCTGAAATCTCGTGCCGGGGCGGTGGCAACGACGAAACAATTTCACACCGGGTCACGCCCTGTTTCTTCGATTTGAGAGGCGACTTCCGCCTGACAATCATTAGCGCCCATGCTGCAGCAGTTCTTCCAATGAACAAATCTCAAAACCGTTGGAGCGCAACAATGGATGGAATCAGGTTCATCGGCCTTGCCACGCGCCCTGGGCGCTAGAGTTGCTCA
>JAYTTC010000534.1:0-4602 GCA_043745255.1 Verrucomicrobiales bacterium | reverse complement strand
TTGAAACCATTCGCCTGGAGGACATGGCCGTTGGCGTATTTTAACCAGCTTGATCTCAATCGGATAGAGATCCGATCGAAGCATTCTGCCGCGTTCGTTGCGTACAAGAGTTTGTTCACGCGCCGCCTCCGTAGGCCTGGCCGATGGAAGCTTTGGATGCCCATACAATTCAAGGCTCTCGATAGATCTATGACTCAGTTTCATTGGTACTATGAGACTTTCAGACGGCACCGCAAAGCAACTGGGCAAGGCAGTTGCTTAAGGCAGGTGCAATCTGATGTATGGATCAATTCCCAGTGCCGACAGTGCGTGGACCAGCTTGATTGGAGAGCTATTGGCCGAGCAGGTCAGCCTCACAGCAGTGGAGCGTTTTTCCCAGCGACACGGCAGTGCCTCACTCCCGACGCAGGCACGTTACTACCGGGATTTGATCCCGATGCATGATCCGCAGCCGGGTCAACAATTTGGCTTTGAGGTGGATTTGGATCGCTGCTCCGGGTGCAAGGCATGTGTCACCGCGTGTCATAGTTTGAACGGTCTGGATGCCGGGGAGAGCTGGAGGGAGGTCGGCCTGCTGGTATCCGATGATTCCCCTGCCCTGCAGCAAACGGTGACCACCGCCTGCCATCACTGTGTTGACCCAGCCTGCCTGAATGGATGTCCGGTGCTGGCTTATGAAAAGAATCCCATCACCGGGATCGTGCATCACCTCGATGATCAGTGCATCGGATGCCAATACTGCGTCATGAAGTGCCCGTATGAGGTGCCCAAGTATTCCAGTCGATTGGGCATCGTGCGCAAATGTGATCTCTGCAGCAATCGGCTGGCGGTGGGAGAAGCTCCTGCCTGCGTGCAGGCATGCCCGAGTGAAGCCATTCGAGTCGTGTTGGTGGATCGGGCGGAAGTAAGCGCGAAGTTTTCGACATCCGCTCCTACCGTGGACGGAAACGCTTTTCTTCCCGACTCCCCTCCACCGGATTACACGCTCCCGACGACCACCTATCGTTCCGCCGCTTCAGCCGCGATTTCGCTGCGCGCCGCGGATGCGTTTGAGCTGCGTCCGGCAGATCCACATTCACCTCTGGTTTTCATGCTGGTGCTATCTCAGATGGCCGTAGGCATGTTTGTGTTGGAGTTCATGATGAGTTGGATCACAGCAAGCGGCGAGACTCGGATCGGCCCTCAGATCGCGGGTCTCGTCGTCTTGCTCCTGTCGATCGTGTCTGGGACGCTCCATTTGGGAAGGCCACTCCAGGCGTGGCGCAGCTTTCTAGGCTGGCGCAAATCGTGGCTCAGCCGTGAACTGCTGGTTTTCGGAGGAATGGTTCAGCTCGCTTTGATCTGCTGCGCGATTCCCCGATCTCACTCTGCCCTTGCCACCTTCTTGACCGCAGCCGTTGGGCTGTTGGGTGTCTTCTGTTCGGTGATGATCTACGTGGATACCCGACGCTCGCTCTGGCGATTCGGGAGAACAGCGCGCCAGTTCTTTGGTTCCACTCTCCTTCTGGGTGCTGCAGCGCTTGCGATTCCTTTCTCCGATCTGGACGCAAAAGCGCACCCCATTTTGATGAGCGTGATGATCGCGGTCAGCGGCCTCAAGATAGCCGGTGAACTCGCCCTCCTTTGCTCACTCACTCGCGATCGAAGCGAGGCCGATGCTCGAAGTGCAGCCCTGCTGATCGGGCCCTTGGAACGCTGGTCGCAAGCTCGACTGGTGCTGCTCAGTCTGGGGGGAATTGCTCTCCCCTTGTTCGTGCTCACACCGCATCAAACGCCAATCCTGTCGCTACAGATCGCGGTTCTGACCGTCTGCGTCGCTGCGGAGCTGATCGAGCGAAGCCTGTATTTTCGAGCGGTAGTGCCTTTCAAAATGCCGGGGGGAATCGCCGCATGATCACTACCCCGCCCCCTTTCATTCCGGGAGACTCCTTCCTGCGCCGATCAACGGGAGTGCTAACCCAGGAGCTCTTGCTCAGCTCAGGGGGCCTCGGTCTCGGAAAAATTCCCGACCGACTGAAACCCGACGCGACCACCACCATGGTCTGCGGCTACTGTTCCACCGGTTGCGGGTTGAATATACATCTGAAAGGGGGAGTCGCCGTCAACCTGACTCCTACGACCGAGTATCCCGTGAATCTGGGGATGGCCTGCCCGAAAGGATGGGAAGCGCTGACGCCTTTATCAGCGTCGGACCGAGCCACCATGCCTCTCCTGCGCAGCTCCTCTGGACGAATGGAGGAAGTGGAATGGCACACAGCGATGACCGCGTTCACCGAACGGTTCAAGAAGATCCAAGCCGAGCACGGCGCGGAATCGGTCGCTTGGCTGGGCACGGGCCAAATTTGCACCGAGGAATTGGCGTTTCTCGGGGCTTTCGCCAAGTTTGGAATGGGCGTGGTTCACGGCGACGGCAACACACGTCAATGCATGGCGACCTCGGTGGTGGCCTACAAAGAATCGTTCGGATTCGATGCCCCGCCCTTCACCTATCAGGACTTTGAGGAATCGGACGTAATTGTGCTGATCGGTTCCAATCTCGCCATCGCCCATCCGATCCTTTGGCAACGCGTGCTACGCAATCCGCACCACCCAGAGATTCTGGTCATTGATCCACGGAAAACGGAGACCGCAGTGGCCGCCACTCAGCACTACGCCATACTTCCGAAGTCCGATCTCGTGCTTCTCTACGGGGTCGCACACCTCTTGATCCAAAACGGTTGGATCGATCGGTCATTCATCGACTCGCACACCACGGGATTCGACGAATTTAAGGAGCATGTCCGAGCCTTCACTCCCGATCGCGTGAGCGCCGAGAGCGGGATCACCGCGGGGCATCTTTATCGCATGGCTGAAACGCTGCATCGAGGCAAGCGCGTCTCTCTCTGGTGGACCATGGGCGTGAATCAGGGTCATGAGGCCGTTCGCACGGCGCAGGCCATCATTAACCTTGCCCTGATGACTGGGAACATCGGAAGGCCCGGTACCGGTCCTAACTCCATCACCGGACAGTGTAACGCGATGGGGAGCCGACTGTACAGCAACACCACGAACCTGATGGGCGGGTATGATTTCCTGAACCCTGAGCACCGCAATCGAGTCGCGAAGCTGTTGAATATTCCGGTGGACCGCATTCCCACAAAAAACAGCCTGGCCTATGATCAGATCATTGACGGAATTCATGCCGGAACGATCAAGGGGCTCTGGCTGATCGCGACCAACAGCGCCCACTCGTGGATTAGTCAAAAGAGTTTCGCTGAGGCTGCACGAAAGCTGGATTTCCTTGTGGTGCAAGATATGTATCACACCACGGAGTCGGCTGAGCTGGCTCACCTGATTCTGCCGGCTGCAGGATGGGGTGAGAAGGAAGGGACGTTCATCAATTCCGAACGACGCATTGGCCTGGTGAAGAAGGTCGCCCGCGCGCCCGGGCAGGCGCTTTCCGATTTCAACATCGTAAAACTCGCCACACGCTACTGGGGCTGCGACGCGCTGTTCCAGGAATGGGATTCACCCGAGAGCACGTTCCAGATCTTGAAGCGCCTTTCCCAAGGTCAGCCCAGCGACATCACCGGCATCCGCGACTATCGAATGATCGACGACGCCGGCGGGATCCAGTGGCCTCTGCCCGAGGTCGAACCGGAGTCCATTCAATTTCAGATGAGCGCTAACGAACCGGAACCAGCCTCTGCTCATCTGCTCGGGGCTGGTAATTCACAGCATCAGAACCTCCCCTCCGAAGGTGAGAGCGGAGGGGAGGTCGTTTTCTCTTCCACCCCGAACAGCGAAACGCGGCCCTCCCCGGCTAAGAATCTTCCTCATCAGCAGCGACGTTTATTCGAGGATGGTCGATTTTACCACGTTGACGGTCGTGCGCGGTTTAGATACGAAACGCCCCGGCCGGCGCCGGATTTAACGGATCATGATTTCCCGTTTCTCCTCATGACCGGTCGTGGAACGTCTGCTCAATGGCACACCCAGACCCGGACCGGGAAGTCAGAGGTATTGCTCAAACTCCATCCGCAAAATGTTTATATTGAGCTCAACCCTACCGATGCCAAGAGACTTGGGATCCAGCCCAACGCTCAGGTGCTGATCATCTCCCGAGTGGGACGCATTCAAGCGACCGCCTTTGTGACCTCCACTCTCCAAATGGGCCAGGTGTTTATCCCTATGCATTACCGAGAAACCAATCAGCTAACGCATCCTGCCTTTGATCCCTACTCGCGTCAGCCCAGCTACAAATGCTGCGCCGTCCGTCTCGAAGCCGTGACCGAGCAATGACCTCAGCCCCTCCAACACCACAGGTTCCGAGTGTGCCTGCAGACGCCGGCTTCTCGGTGGAGCAGAAGGAATATCTGGCTGGGTTAATGGCCGGCATCGCGCAGCGACAAATTTACCCCTACGTCGGGGTCGTCGCGGCAACCGGAGCCATCACGGCCGACCCTGCGCAGGGCGGAGCGAACCAGGCCGCACTGCAGGAGGAAACCGTTCACGGCACTCCCTTGAGCGAAGTCTGCAAGCAGGAGCTTTGGAAGCACGAACTGCACGGGCTTGATGCGTGGGATCGATTGCTCGCGCATGCCCAGGAGAACAAATTTCCAG
>JAYTTC010000533.1:0-4605 GCA_043745255.1 Verrucomicrobiales bacterium | reverse complement strand
AGGTGAGCGAGAATAGAGCGGGGCATATCGCCTACCGCAGCCGAGTGGGGTGGATGAGTTTTTCCACATCGGCAATGAACTCAGCCGGAGTTCCGGCTCGGATGTCGGTGAATCGACCGATTTCTTTCATCTCTGCGTCGACTAGCACCACCGTGGGATAGCCTTCGATCTTGAACTGATCCGCCAAGGCCTGATTGGCCTGGGTCTGCGCAGGGGGAAGCTCCTTCCAAGCCGGAAAATCAACGATGAGCAGCACCAGATTGGAAGCCGCGTAGCGGGCGAACGTGGGAGTATCGTAGATCTCGCGAGCCAGCTTCTGGCACGGAGCGCAGTAGTCGGATCCAGTGAAATCCATCAAGATTGGCCTGCCCTGCCGTCGGGCCGTGTCGCGAGCCAAGGCCGTGTCGCTCAGCCACGGCAGATGCACTGAGGGCGACGCGCAAGAGGACCATCCCACCCAGGCTGCCGCAACCAAGGCGACCGCGCTCCATCGAGGAATTTTCCGAAGCCAGGCAGGTGCACTCATGCGAGAACCTCCGCCGCCGATCCTACCGACTCGTGCCGATAAACCACCCTCCCCCGCACCACGGTCAAAACGGCCAACCCCTTCAGGGGCCAGTCATAGAAAGGATTATTCGTCGATTTGCTCAGCGTCTCGTTCCGGCGGAAGGTCCAGGCACGATCGGGATCGATCACCGTCACGTCGGCATCCGCCCCTTCGCTCAAGGTTCCTTTGGCGAGCCGCAGAATTCGAGCCGGAGCCTCGGTATATCGCTGGATCACATCGGAAAGTTTCATCCGACCCGAGTGATAGAGCTGCATCAATGACACGGAAAGCTCATTTTCCAGTCCGGTGATTCCGAAAGGCGCGTAGTCAAACTCCACCTCTTTCTCGTAATCGCAGTGCGGGGCGTGATCGCTGCACAGAACCTCGAGCGTCCCGTCCGCGACCCCTTGCAATACCGCCTCGCGGTCGCTTGCGGAACGGAGAGGCGGGTTCATTTTGAAATGAGTGTGGTACACCGGCCAGGAAGGTCGCAGGTTCGCTGCCCCTTCGAAACCCCAGACGGCGAGACCGTCCTTCTTCCAGAACGCTTCGCTCCCAGCGATCGCGGCATCGGTGAGAGTGAAATGATGCGGGCAGGCCTCGCCGCTCACGCGCAGACCGCGATCCTTCGCTTCCCGGATCAGACGCACGCTGGCTGCGGAGCTGATGTGCTGGCAGTGGATGTGGCCGCCGGTGAGCTCCGAAAGAAGAATATTGCGCGCCACGATCATATCCTCGCCCGAGGCCGGCCAGCCCCGCAGCCCCAGCAGAGTGCTCCAATATCCCTCGTGCATCACCCCGTCGCTGACCAGCGCGTAATCCTGGCAGTGATCGAAAATCGGAAAATCGAACATGCGTGCGTACTCGAGAGCACGTCGCATGAGATCATTATTTTGCACGCAGTGCCCATCGTCGGTGATCGCCACTACTCCCGCTTGCTTGAGCGAACCGATCGGAGCCAGCTCCTCCCCCGCGATGCCGTTGGTAATAGCGCCCGTGAGATACAGATTCACCCGACTCTCTCGCTCCGCCTTAGACTGAATTAACGCCACGGTACCGGCATTGTCGATGGCCGGGGAAGTGTTGGGCATGGCCACCACGCTGGTAAAACCTCCCCGCGCGGCGGCAGCGGTACCCGTGGCGATGCTCTCCTTGGAGGATTGTCCGGGCTCGCGCAAATGCACGTGCAAGTCAATCAGACCGGGGCAGACCACCAATCCAGTCACATCAATCCGTTCCCCGCCCGGGGGCAGTTGAGAATCCAGAGCCTTCCCAACAGCGACGATCTTGCCGTCGACCAAGAGGACATCGGCAGTCGCGTCGAACCTACGGGAGGGATCGATCACTCGACCCCCGGAAAGGAGCAAGGAATTCATGCGGCGCGGAGCATACACGTGCCCATTGACAAGGCAAGCGAGGGCGCTACAGTCGCCCTCACCTTGGGCGGGCGTAGCTCAATGGTAGAGCTCCAGTCTTCCAAACTGGCCACGAGGGTTCGATTCCCTTCGCCCGCTCCACTTCTTCCTTCTACACCCTGCCCGTCTTCGCGTGAACATCGTCATCGCTGATTTTTTGAAAGATTATTTTCTTAGCTGGCATGGTCTTGTTCCGTGTTTTTTAGCTTTGTATTCGAGCCTCAGGCGACGGTGGAAAGCCCGTTCACTCGACCGATCGGCTAGCGAAGCTCAGCCCGGCCCAACGGAGCCGTCGCCTTTGAGCAATCTGCGAACGAAGCCCCTCTTCCGTCTCTTTTTCAGCTCTGCCTCATCGCTCGCGGCCAAATCTGCAACATACGGGGCGAGAGGGCATGGAGCTAGAAGAAGGCCTTCGGTTCTTTGATAGATCGGCGTTCCAGCTCTCGTCCCAGTGCCCGTAGATCTCCCAAGAAATACCCGCAAGTCAATATTAGTCGCTATCGTGTCATGCTTCTGAATGTGATTCGATTCCACAGACGAATCAAACGAGGCCAAAGCTGCAAACTTACCCTTGAATCAGCCGCAAGATTTTCGCGAGCATCTCGACGCGGCTCCGTTCTCGTCTTTAGGTTAAACCCTCACGGAACTCGTGAGCGATGGCCTTTGAGGACCAAAGATTCCATGGCCTCGGCGGTGTGCGTGGACACTTCCTGGCGCGCAAGCAAGACCACGCTCCAACATGTGGTGCGAAAGTTCGCAGTAGAAGCTGTGGATCGCTGTGGAGGATCAGGTGCGGCAGATGTCATGACCCGTACCCTGACTCTCCTACCTCGTTCGCTGTACGTCAACGCCGGCACCCGACCTTCCGGCAGTTCGGATGTGCCTAAAAGTGGGTGAGAATGGAGTCTCGCCTATTCGAAGAGGTGCGACGGGAATGGGGATGGGCCGATACGGCCCACACTACAGAACTACAGCTGGCGTGCCCTCGCATGGTTTCCATCTTCTGTAGTGTCGTCCGTATCGGACGATCCGGACGGGGATGGGCCGATACGGCCCACACTACAGAACTACAGCGGGCGTGCCCTCGCATGGTTTCTATCTTCTGTAGAGTCGTCCGTATCGGACGATCCGGCGGGGATGGGCCGATACGGCCCACACTACAGAACTACAGCCCTGCTTTGAACCAGTGCAGGCAGAGTTCATAGGCTCCTTCTTTTTTGCGTCTCTTGCGCCTTTTCGCGGCTAAGCCCGGCCCTGCCCGTTTCCGATCCTGGTAGGAGCTTTTACCGCGGATGACGCGGATGGGAGAGGGCACATGTTCCGAGAACCTACTTCTGTCGGGACATCGCGGCCGCAGAGCCCTCCGCCTGGGCCCCGCTACTCGTCGGCGGAGGCGTAGCAGGCGGAACTCCGAGCTCCAAGCCTCCTGAATCCTCACGTGGACGACAATGTTTCCAGAACCTATCGAGATCCTTGGCGACGACATAGCCGGAGAGTCCCTCGATTCAGAGCGAAGGCGCGAATTTCCCGCTTGAATCAAATCTGCGATGCTCTAACCAATCACGAATGTCCATCAGAGACCTCCTCACGTTAAAAGTTCGATCCACTGCAATCCTTGGCCTGCTTGGCCTCCTCGCGTTTGGAGCGCGGGCGGCAGTCGATTACACCGAAGCTCCGGGGAGTGACGGCGACGGCAAATCAACCACTGGCCCCGAATACAAGATCGATCCGGACCTCACGGACCGCGGCAATCCAAAAGGAAAAAACTTCGAGTTCACGCTGAAGCTGGCCGACAGCCGAATCTTTCGAGGAGACGACACCACGCTGGAGCCCGAAAAGAAGCCAGTCCGAAAGGAACGAAGGATATTTGTTTATGTGCCCGCGGCTTACCGAAATGGCACCAAAGCCCCGATTCTCATCATCCATGATGGACCCGGTCAGCTTCCCCTGGTGCGCAACGCCCTTGATAACCTAACCCTTTCGAAAGATCCGAATCGCAGATTGCCAGCGTTCATTGTGATCGCAGTAGAGAACGGCGGAAACGACGGCAAAAACAGCGAACGTGGTCTGGAATACGATACGCTGTCGGACCGTCTGGCACGTTTTATCAATGAGGAAGTATTGCCAAGCGTCCTAACCAACCTGGAAGTCAAAGCCGCCTATCCCCAGATCGCTTTTACAGAAAACCCTTGGGGCCGAGCCGCGATGGGTTGCAGTTCGGGAGGTGCGGCGGCGTTGACCATGGGGTGGTTCAGGCCCGACTTGTTCCGTCGCTTAATCACTTACTCCGGCACTTTCGTGGATCAGCAGGACGACGATGCCCCAGAGGAAACAAAATTCCCGCTCGGCGCTTGGGAATACCATTCCGGAATGAAGCTGATCGAGAATACCGAAACGAAGCCGCTGCGTATTTTCACTCACGTGTCCGAGAATGATATTGGAGCCAAGGCTGCGGAAGAAAGCCATCACAATTGGGTAATGGCGAACGAGCGCACCGAGGCGGCGCTAAAATCCAAGGGCTATCATTATCGCTACGTCTTCAGCCGGGCCACCGGCCACTGCGACTCTCATGTTTTCGAGCAAACACTCGCCGATACCCTGGTGTGGATGTGGCGCGGATATCACGCCGACTAAGCCTGCTCC
>JAYTTC010000532.1:0-4623 GCA_043745255.1 Verrucomicrobiales bacterium | reverse complement strand
TGTGCCGATCCTCTCCTATGTCGAGCAACCCAAGGACGCGAGCTCTGTACCGGGACGTGTGGCCAGGTTCGGAGTCGTGGCAAAGGTGGTCAACGGTGATCCGCCCAAAATCACCTATCAGTGGACGCGCGATGGTGTCGCGATTCCGGGTGCCAACACAAATTCCTATACAACGCCGCCTCTGACCGAGGCGGATACCACGGTGCCCTATCGCTGCGTGATTTCGTATCCTGGTTTGGCGGATCTGCTCAGTGAAGCGGCCCATGTCACCTTCGACGGAAATTACGCGAAGGGCCAGCCTGCCTTCAGCAACCGTCCTCTATGGGGGCCTGGCGGCTGGAACATTTCTCAAATTGTCGACGGCGACCGCTCTGTCGCGGTACATGGGGACGCGACGATCGATGCCGGGTTTGCCTACACGGTGGACCTGGGGTTGGATGTCGCCGTGGACCACATCGACATCTATCCACGCCAGAATGTGTGTTGTCCTGAGCGGCTGGCGAACATTCATGTCTCTCTGCATGCCGACGCTGGAGGAACGATCGGAGATGAGATCTGGGGCGCGGACTTGCTGACGGATGGGAGTAATGCTGGCTCCGGTCCTGGTACCGTGGTGACGGTCCACGCCGAAGACGGGGCGGGCCCTTTCCATGGAAACTGGATCCGCATCGGCGCTCTCGACGATCCCGTTAAGTCGTACTTCCTCCAGGTCGCCGAGGTCGAGGTTTTCGGCGCTGCGGTGGTTCGTCCGCAGCTGGTCTTCGAACGAAAGCTGCAGCTCCTTGAGTTGCGTTGGACAGTGGGCGTGTTGGAAACTGCCGCCACTCTTGGAGGGGCATGGTCCCCAGTGGTGGGAGCCAAAAGTCCCTACCAGGCTGCGCTAGACCAGCCAGGGCGCTACTTCCGGCTCTCTCAATAATCTGACTCTCTTTCAGGTTTGAGACCGAGTTCAGTCCCCTGCGCCGGAGCAAACGCTCCGGTGCCGGGGAAGTTATTTTCAGAAACGACGCATGGGGTTTTTGACACACAAAACAGGACGCAAAATCAGATGGATTTGTGCGTGGCTCTTGATCATCGCGACCTGCGCTGAGCGAGGTGTTGGGGCGGACTTCGCCTGGCGTCAGCAGAAAGGATATCGGGCTGCGCCTCTGCCCGGACGGGTTCAAGGATTACCGGGCTTCTTGCTTCTCGACCCCGCTTTGACGGGAATCTTGTTTACCAATCGCGTGGAGGAGCGGTTAGTGGTCAATAACCAGATCCTCGAAAACGGGGCGGGTGTTGCACTGGGAGACATCGATGGGGATGGGTTGTGCGACATTTACCTCTGCGGCTCGGGTCTTCCCAATCAGCTCTATCGAAACCTGGGCAACCTCAACTTCACGAATGCGACGGAATGGGCAGGCTTGAACTTCCCTGCGCAGTTCTCTACCGGCGCGGTGTTGGTGGACATCGACGGCGACGGTGATCTTGATCTGCTGGTGAATGGTCTTGGGACCGGCACTCGGGCCTTTCTGAACGACGGGCGCGGCAGGTTTGAGGAAAGTCGGAACTCGGGACTCAGCCGAGTCGGAGCCGCGACATCGATGGCGCTGGCGGACATGGATGGAGACGGCGATCTCGACTTGTATGTGGCGCACTACCGTGTCTCTTCAGCTCGGAATGACCCTCTGCCTCCGCACATCTCGGCTCGGGTTGAAAATGGCAAAGTGAAGATCGAGCCTGCGGATCAGTTTTTTGGGATTCTTCGGTCAGATGGCACCATCGAGGTTGTGGAAAAAGGTGAGCCGGATCGGCTTTATCGCAACGATGGCCACGGCCGCTTCACTGCGGTCTCCTGGACGGATGGATCGTTTCTCGACGAGCGGGGCAAGGCGCTCACCGCCGCACCCGAGGACTGGGGGCTTTCCGTCATGATGCGAGATTTGACGGGAGATGGATGGGTCGACCTCTACGTGTGCAACGATTTCTTCCGCTCTCGGGATCAGTTTTGGATTGGAGATGGACACGGACACTTCCGCGCTGCCGATCCGCTGCGATGGCGTTCAATGCCGCTTGCCTCGATGGCCATCGATGCGGGTGATCTGGATCGGGACGGCATTGATGACTTTCTGGTGGTCGACATGCTCAGTCGTGATCCGGCGATGCGACAACGCCAGCGCGCGAACCTGGTGAAGCTTGATCGCGGCCTTCCGCTTCGAGATCCTCGGTATCAGCCGGAGATCCTGCAGAACACCCTCCAACTGGGTCAGGGGGAGGGTGGTTTTTCTCAGGTGGCTCAGTATGCAGGCCTTGCTGCAACCGACTGGTCATGGAGCGTGGTTTTTCTCGATGTGGACCTCGATGGATGGGAGGACATTCTAGTGGGAACGGGAAATGGACACGATGTTCTTGATATGGATGCGCAGAATGCCCTCGACCATCCTTCAGCGAGGGACGCCCGCCAAGGAATCCAGTTCTACCCGCCGCTTCCCCAGAACAAGCTCGCCTTCCGCAATCGCCATGACCTGACGTTCGAGGAGACCGGAGCCGCTTGGGGCTTTTCCGCCTCGGGCATCACACACGGGATGGCGCTCGCAGACCTCGACAATGACGGAGACCTGGACGTGGTGTGCAATAACTTCAACGCGGCTGCATCGGTTCATCGCAACAACTCGATTGCCTCTCGGCTCGCGGTGAGGCTGGCGGGTAATCCTCCGAACACTCGTGGAATCGGAGCCAGGATCCGCGTGTTCGGTGGGGCTGTCCCGATGCAACAGCAGCAGATCATGGCCGGTGGCCGGTATCTTTCTAGCGATGCACCGCAGAGAACTTTTGCAGCGGGAAACGCCACCGCCTTGTCGGTGGAGGTAAGCTGGCCTTCGGGACGAATCGATCGGTTGGAGGGAGTGGAGCCGAATCAAATCGTGGAGGTGCGGGAGGGAACATCCCCGGCTCCAGCGCCCGTCCCAACTCCCGCTGCGAGGCCGCTGTTCGAAAACGTCAGTACCGTCCTCAAACACCTCCACCAGGATTCGCCATTTGACGATGTCTCCCGCCAGTCGCTGCTTCCTTCCACGCTGTCGACCCTTGGACCGGGAGTGGCTTGGGGAGATCTGGACGGCGATGGATTTGAAGATCTCGTCCTCGCTGGAGGGAAGGGGGGATCCATGGGCGTCTATCGAGGCGATGGGCATGGAGCGTTCAGTCCGGTGATCCATTCCATTGGGCGTCGACCGGCCGGTCAGGAATCGATGGCGGTGGTAGTCGCAGGTGCCGGGCTCTGGTTCTCTCAATCCTCTTACGCAGACCCAGGGAGTGCGGGAAGTGGGGCTCAGATTTCTCGTCCATTGCTCGACGGACCCTTGAGACTGCGGGCAGGCGAATCGCTCCCAATTCCTTCCGGAGCTTGGGGGCCGTTGGCCTTGGCGGATGTGGATGGAGACGGGCGGTTGGATCTTTTTCTGGGAGGGCGCGCGGTTCCGGGACGATTTCCGGAGTCGATCGACTCAGCTCTCCTTTTTAGCCGGGGAGAAACCTGGGAGAGAGCCAGCGTTTCGTCTGAGGCTCTTCGCCACTTAGGGATGGTGAGTGCGGCAGTGTTCACCGATCTCGACGGCGATGGCGCGATGGATCTCGCCCTGGCCTGCGACTGGGGAGGGGTGCGCCTGTTTCAAAACCAAACAGGAGTGCTTGTTCCATGGGACCCCCCGGTCGTGACTCCTCCAGGCGCGGCGACGACCTTCCCGCTTTCCACGCTGGCCCGATTGACCGGGAGATGGCACGGAATTGTGGCAGGGGATTTTGATGGAGATGGGCGGATGGACCTGGCGCTGACGAACCAAGGCGACAACACCTCGAGTCGCGGGCTTCTGCCCTGGCATTTATTCTTCGGCGATTTCTCAGGGGGAGGCGGAGTGGATATTCTCGAGGCCTTCGCGGCGGGTGATTCACTGCGATTGCTGCCATCGCGGGGGAGAGATGGGGTTGGTGCCGCTATTCCCCGTATCGCGGAGCTTTTTCCCACCTTTCAGGCTTACTCGATGGCCTCGGTGGAAGAGATGTTGGGAGCGGAATTCGCTACCGCGGCTCATTTGAGGGTGGAGACCTTCAGTTCGGTGGTGCTTCTGAATCGAGGAGATCGATTTGAGCTTCGTCCCTTGCCTCGCGAAGCGCAGTTCGCACCTGCGTTCGGAATTGTGGTCGCCGATTTTGATGGGGACGGAATGGAGGATTTGTTTTTGGCGCAAAACTTTTTCGGAGATCGTCCGGAGGTGACTCGCTCCGACGCTGGGCGGGGGCTTTTGTTGCGCGGCGACGGGCGAGGGAATTTCCAGGCACTCACAGGAACGACAAGTGGCATCGCCATCCATGGAGAGCAGCGAGGCGCGGCTACTGGCGACTACGATCAGGACGGCCGCCCTGACTTGGTCGTTGGCCAGCACGCCGGTGCGACGCAACTCCTTCACAACGTCGGAGGTCGGCCCGGATTGCGGGTTCGGCTTAGAGGGCCCGCTGCGAATCCCGAAGGAATCGGTGCCTCGGTTCGATTGCGTTTCGAAGATCATTGGGGGCCTCGTCGGGAGATCCATGCCGGATCCGGGTATCTATCCTCCGACAGCCCCGTGTGCGTAATGGCAACGCCGG
>JAYTTC010000531.1:0-4633 GCA_043745255.1 Verrucomicrobiales bacterium | reverse complement strand
CCGCTGCCGCTCCCGTCCCAACCTGATGAACTACCTGGTGCTCGCTCATCGACTTGCCTTTCCCCTGCTCTTCTTGAGGCCGAGTCTGCCATCCCCCGGCCTCAGGCTCAGTTACCCCGGAGGAGCTCCGCTCGCGACCCGCCCCGCTCTCGATCGGTTCCTCTGCGATCACTCGAACCGGGCGCGGGCCGCTGCGGGAAAAGTTCGGCATCAAATTCTCCTGCGTTACACTGAACGGACTCGGCACGTCGCGCTCACCTCTTAGCGACTTCGCAAACGAGAGCATTTTGATCAAACTCATAGGCGCGGCCTTCGTTGATTACAGCAGTTTCCGGAACGCATTCGACGCGACCGCACGTACCGCAGGTCGTGTCTCGTCATACTGCTCAGGATTCCAAATCTGAAACCGATCCCACATCCCGCTCAGCACCGAAGCGCTATTCGCCTTGATGCCAATTTTTTCAGCCATCCACTCAGGCAGAGCGATCCGACCCACCGAATCCAAACTCGCATGCGCCGCATTCGACGCCATCTCGGCTCGAACCGCCTCAGCGTCCGGCCCACCGTACGGAAGCGTGTTCATCTTGGTGATGAAGTCATCCGCCACGTCGGGAGGCATCACCATCAAACAGGAATCCAAACGATCATTGTGCGGCCAAAGAATCAAAGTGAACTCAGGGTCAGGCTGTCCCTTCACCCGCCACTCGGAAGGCACTTGCACGCGACGCTTCTCATCCACCCGGTGACGAAAGGTGGAAAGAAACCGGTTCTTCTTAAGTGCGCCATCGGCCATGACTGCTGAAAGGCTCAATACCCCACTTCGCCCCACAGCGACTAACCTTTAACACACCTGACCTAACCTTGGTCAATCGCCAAATCACACAGAGTTGTTCTCAGGTTATTCACAACAGGTGGCGAAAGAGTGGGACGGCAAGGCAATAACGACAAAAACTGCATCGTTATAGCTCGCAAGCCATAGAAGTCCAAAAAGAGAAAACGGCGGATAGAAAGAGACGAAAACGACCCCCTATGCTCCCCCCACAATGACTCTTTCGAGCGAGCATACGGTACCACTGCGGGATTTCGAGTGACAGGACCCAGAGAGGAATTACGACCTCCGCGCTTTTTGGTTCGTCGAGTGAGACGGGGACAGTTTAGACAAACCGAGTGCGGACAGCTGACTTTGATTTTGCCCTCCCCCCTGAGCTCATCGCCCAGGCCCCCACGACGCAACGCGATGGCTCTCGCCTTTTGCTTTTGGATCGAGCCCATCGCAGGGTCGAGCTGCTCAAGTTCGTGGACATACTTGATCTGGTACCCAGCGATGCTGTGCTAGTGCTGAATGATTCGCGCGTCATCCCCGCTCGGCTTCGAGCAGCCAATCCCCAAACTGGCGGAGCCTTCGAGATGTTATTGCTGCTGGAAAACGGAGTGAACGATTGGTGGGCGATGATTCGCCCTGGCAAACGTGCTGCGGCGGGTCGTACACTGACGCTCAAGCATCCCACACGCGGTCTCACTGGAATTACCGCCACCGTGATTGAGGTGAACGAGGATGGACATCGTCGACTCAGATTTTCGGGCACTGAGAATCTCTTTTTCGATCTCGATGAACTCGGCGAGATTCCGCTTCCGCCTTACATCGAGCGGCAGGCACCAAGTCAGTCGACGCTCGACCGCGAGCGCTATCAAACGGTCTACGCCGAAACGCCTGGATCGGTGGCCGCGCCCACGGCAGGTCTTCACTTCACTCCGGGTCTTCTCGAAGCACTCGAAAGAAAAGGCGTGGAGATCGCACGAGTGACGTTGCATGTCGGCGCGGGCACCTTTGCCCCCGTGAAGGCGGAGCGTGTGGAAGAGCATCACATGCATAGCGAGCGCTATTCTCTCAATGCCGTGAACGCCTCGCTCATCAACCAGGCACGTCAGGAGCGTCGCCCGGTTGTCTCGGTGGGCACCACCTCGCTGCGCGTCTTGGAGAGCGTGACACGCGATGAAAATGAAAATCTGATTCCTGGCGAAGGTAGCACTCGACTGTTTCTCTATCCACCCGCGCGGTTCAACGTCGTGCAGGCCTTGCTCACCAACTTCCACCTTCCACAATCAACACTGCTCATGCTGGTTTGCGCCTTCGCTGCGCCTGGAAGCTTGCAGGGAAGAGAGTGGATTCTCGACGCGTATCAGAAAGCCATCGACGCACGATACCGTTTTTTTAGCTATGGGGACGCGATGTTTATCCGATGAACAAGCCACTACCGTTCCCTACCAAGCCAGACGACCCACTGCCGTGGGTGTCGATCAACATGGCGATAACAGCGGATGGAAAAATCGCATCCTCGAATCGCAGGGTGAGCTCCTTCGGGAGTGATCGCGACCACGCCTTCCTTTACGAACTACGATCTCTCGCCGACGCGGTGATGTGCGGAGCGCGGACCGTCAACACCGCGAACGTCGAACTCGATAGCGGAGGCGTGCGGTATCAGAAAAAGCGACTGCAACGAGGCCTCTCACGAGAGAACTTACGGGTGGTGGTGAGCGGTTCGGCACGTTTGGATTTGAGAGGGCGCCTTTTTCAGAAGGCAGGCGGCAAGATCATTGTGCTCACCACAGAGCGCGCGCCGAAGAGCCGCGTCTCGGCGCTGGAAGATTGTGGCCTACTGGTTCATCGCAGCGGCAAATCAGAAGTAGATCTTACCGCTGCATTGCGTTGGTTGAGACGCGAACAAAACGTGTCACGCCTTCACTGCGAAGGCGGAGGCGAGCTGAATGGAGCCCTGTTCCTCGCGGGATTGGTGGACGTCGCCTATCTGACGCTGTGTCCGTTGGTGTTTGGAGGGCGCCTAAGCCCAACGATCGCGGACGGTCAAGCCGCAGCCTCGCTGGCTGAGTCATTCGCCATGCGGCTCGAAACGGTGAAGCAGGTTGGATCTGAGCTCTTCCTGAAGTATCGGCGCGCGACGAGGGCGTGAAGGCAGTCGGTCCCCGGATACGCACTGGGTCCGGCAACCCATCAGCGGCTATCCCGTTGCAAGCTGGCAAGATCTGAGAGGGGAAGTCGGCATCCCCCGAGCACCGGCTCCTGGATCTCAAGGGATCGGCCCACGATGCGAACGTCGGTGGCTCTCCACACCGAGCCGTCCTGCATACGAATCTCATAAGAGATCACTCCCCGAACTGTGGGACCAAAAACAATTCCGAGGACTTGATTGACGACATCCAAATGCTGCACACCTGTGAGCACGGAATCTAGCAATAGAGTTCCGTCCTCCAACCCGCGAGGCTCTCCTTCTAAGAACTCCCCCGAGGTGAGAAGGACTCCGGGCTGTCCGATCCGCAGTCGCGCGTCGAGCCGCCCTGGAACAGGTTGAAACACGATGCGCGCGACCTGTTCGCGCCGAACCGAGGGTCGACTTTGCACACCCCCGAAGCGCAATCCTTCGCGACCGAACTCGAGCGACGGTGATTCAACAACCGATCCGCTTACGAGTTCAGTTCGCACCCGAAGAACGCCTCCCAAACGCCGCTGCTGCGTCACGTGTTCAAAAACCGCCGTATGCAAACGGTAGTCGGTAATTCCCGCACCTGTGATCCCCACAAACATCAAGGGAGGAAAGCTGAGATTCGTCCGGCCGACGAGAAGCCATCGCGCCCCATCACGCGAGCGATACGCCGAAAATATCGCTCCTTGGCGTCTCAGCTTGTACCAGCGGACCCCTGGAATCGTCGGTGTGGACTGCTGCGAGGCGCTGGGTTCAGCGTTGCCAAGACGCCACTCAAAAACATCACCATGCGATACACTCATTCCGAAGAACAAAGCAGGCGAAGCAGGATCGAGATTCGAGCGAAACATCAATCCAGCCCTGGCCTCAGGATGCGACGGCGAACAGTGACCAATGCGTGCGACGATCTCGCGATCTCCCAAGACCCGTTGGAACAAGAATCGACAAGCATCCTCATCGCGCCCCAGCACGGCGGCTCGGCTTTCGATGCGAAAAGCTCCGTCCTGCCAGCCGGACAAGGCTTTGATCGGGAATGCGGAAATATCTGCAGCTTCCCAAGGCACCGGAAGTCCCTGGGGAGACATTAAAATCACCGGATCGGACGTAGACCACGCCGCCGCGTCAGTGGAGTTCTGAAGCGACAGGGTTCGGATTTCCTTCAGCGGGACATGTGCATTGATCCCCAGGTCTGCATCCACCACCGATAATCCATCTCCCTCCCATCGGGTTCGTCCACTCAACTCTCGTCCCTGGAGGGTCCTCAATCGGGCATCCAATGCCTGAGCGGTGCAGGTCCAACTCAAAACAAGAATGAGGAGATTTCGAGTAAGGCGTCCGGGAAGCACAGAGGAACCATCCACTCCACCGATCAAACGGGCAAGTGAGGGAAGAAGAAAGAAATTGAGAGCGGGAAAGACAACAGGGAAGAAAAGCTCGCCCCCGTCATCCTTTTGCTTCCGATAGCTCGGCCTCGGTGTTGGCCATCAACTGGCGGTGGAGCTGCTCGCTCCAATCTTCGGTCAGGAAACGAAAAATCCAGCCCCCTTCCTTGCGGAGCCGCTGGTAGGCCTCCTTGATCCCGAGCAGCATGGTAATTCGACGGCAGTTACAGTTGAGCTCACCCGTATCGTGGG
>JAYTTC010000530.1:0-4640 GCA_043745255.1 Verrucomicrobiales bacterium | reverse complement strand
CATCACGCTGGCCGACTTCTATCAACTCCCTGTAAGCACCGCGCTCGCCTGCGTCGGAGCTTGGATTGAGCATCGTCCTGCCGGACCGCGAGATCCGTTAAGCTTGGTCCTCGGCGAAGTGCATGCCCGACTCCGATACCTCGATGAGGTAGGTCTTGGGTATGTCACCCTGGATCGCCCCACGCGGACCCTTTCGGGCGGAGAGACCGAGCGAGTGAATCTTACCACCTGTTTGGGCACTCGATTGGTGAACACGCTCTTCGTCCTGGATGAGCCGAGCGTCGGCCTCCATGCACGCGACACCGAGCGCCTGGTCCGAATTCTTGAAAGGCTACGCGACACCGGGAACACCGTCGTGGTGGTGGAGCATGAAGCGAGCGTGATGCGTGCCGCCGACCAGATCATCGATCTGGGCCCGGGACAGGGTGAACGAGGCGGACAGATTATTTTTCAGGGAACCTATGCCGAGATCCTTTGTGCGAAAGAATCGCTGACCGGAGGCTACCTCAGCGGTCGCAGGCAAATCGGCCCGTTTGTTCATCGTCTCGTGACCCCGCTCGAGGGGTCCAAGATACCCCGAACTGCGCCCTCGCGCTCGTCGCGTCCACTCGAGGATTCGCCAGGCTCCTGCGATTGGTTGACTTTGATAGGAGCGCGCGCGCACAACCTGGATCAACTGGACGTGTCGATTCCTCTGGGTCGACTGGTCTGTCTCACGGGAGTGAGTGGTTCAGGAAAAACCACCCTTGCCCGCGACGTGCTGCTGCCCGCACTCGAAGCCCGAATGAAGACCGCCTCAGAGGCTCGCACCGAAAGCGAGGAGGCCGACGCCGGTACGGATCAGGACGGAGCGGAGAGCAAAACGGAGTCGGGCGCTAGCGGCTACACCAACCTCGAAGGCGCGGAAGTTTTGGATCGCGTGGTGCTGGTAGATCAGGCGCCGCTAGGCAAAACACCCCGGTCCAATCCAGTCGTGTACGTAGGGGCCTTCGAGCATATCCGCATCCTCTTTGCCGAGACCGAAATGGCCAAGCAACGCGGTTTGAGCGCCAGCGGGTTCAGCTTCAACTCCAAACAGGGGCAGTGCGAACGCTGCCGAGGCGCGGGGTTTGAAAAGATAGAGATGCAGTTCTTGAGCGATATATTCATTCGCTGTGCCGACTGCAACGGGCGCCGTTATCGCGAGCATATCCTCGAGATCAAGCTTCAGAGACCCGTGTCCACCCCTCAGCCGACGGCTAAGCGGAGACCTTCAAAGACCCTAGAGGACAACCCTCTCCTTCTCAGGGAATCATTGAACGTCGCAGCGGGAGTGGGAGCGATCAATGCAGGGGTGGGGTGGTCAATCGCCGATATGCTTGAAGCCACCATTGAGGATGCGGTGGCGTTTCTCAGCGCGTTTGTTGGCAATCGCCATGCAACGCGCGCGCTGAAGAGCCTACGGCTACTGCAGGACGTTGGTCTGGGATACCTCCGTTTGGGACAGCCCATTAACACTCTCTCGGGAGGCGAGAGCCAGCGTATCAAATTGGTAAGCTTTCTCGCCGAGTCTGCAGCCGCTGAACTTGGAAGCGGTGGACGCGACGACGCCGAGGCGCGGTCCGCTCCCCGTACCTTCTTCGTCTTCGATGAGCCGACCACCGGACTTCACTTTGATGACGTTCGAGTGCTCTTGCTAGTGTTCCAGCGTCTGGTGGATTCCGGACACTCGATTCTTGTCATCGAGCACAACTTGGATGTGATTCGCGCGGCGGATTGGGTCATCGATCTGGGGCCCGAGGCGGGAGAAGGCGGTGGAAAGCTGGTGGTCGCCGGCACGCCCGAAGTCGTAGCTGCCTGCGAAAATAGCCACACTGGTGCGGCACTTCGCGGACCCAGCAAGCGGGTGCCGAAACGTTCCGCCACCAAAGCAGTGGAGTGTGTAACAGCTCGATAACAAAGTATGATCCTTCCTTCCGATTCTGAAAACGCCATCGAGATCCATGGCGCGCGCGAGCACAATCTCAAGAACCTGAGTCTCACGATTCCACGCGATCAATTCGTGGTGATCACCGGAGTCAGCGGTTCGGGCAAGAGCACGCTCGCGTTCGATCTCTTGTTCGCCGAAGGCCAGCGTCGCTTCCTCGATTCGATGAACACCTACGCGCGCCAGTTCGTGGAGCAGATGGCTCGCCCCGATGTGGATCTGATCACCGGCATCCCGCCAACCGTCAGCATCGAACAGCGCACCAGTCGGGGCGGAGGCAAGAGCACCGTGGCCACCGTCACCGAGCTCTATCACTTTCTGCGACTCCTCTTCGCACGGCTCGGAACTCAGCACTGTCCCGATTGCGGAGAAGCGGTGGAGAGCCAGACTCGCGATGAGCTGATCCGACGTCTGGTGGCCGAGACAGAGTCCCGTGGCGACCTGATCCTGCTCGCACCGGTGGTAAAAAACCGCAAGGGATTCCACACGGATGTGGCCGAATGGGCGGCCAAACATGGCTACCGCGAGGTGCGCGCCGATGGACAGCGGCACGACACGCGGGAGCCCTTGCGGCTGGATCGATTCCGCGAACACGATGTCGAAGTGGTGGTGGGTGAGTTTGAGGCAGAGCGCAAAGGGAAGCGTAAATCGGCAAAAGTCTCCGACGACAAAGGACTGAAGGAACCCTGGCAACTGATCGACGAAGCGCTGAAGATTGGCAAGGGCACGCTCTATGCCCTGGATAACAAACAGCAGGTCACGGTGCATTCCACCGAGCGCGCCTGCCGCACCTGCGGTAAGTCATTCACCCTGCTGGACCCGAAAATGTTCAGCTATAACTCGTCCCAAGGCTGGTGTCCCAGCTGTCGTGGATTCGGCGAGCTCTTCGAGCTGCCCGACGTGGAACGAGGTGCGCGCGCCGACGCGATCGAGGAGTCGTGGTTCGGCTGGACCGAGGGCGAGCATGAGCCCTGTCCAGAATGCAGCGGGGCAAGGTTGAATCGAATCGCACGCGCCGTCCGACTCGATGTAGCCGCAGCGGGATCCTCCCGCTCCTCGGAGCCCGGACTCAGCATCGATGATTTTGGAAAGATGTCCGTGGGCGAGGCATTGGAAGCATTCCGAAGCCTAAGATTCCGTGGTACCGCAGGGGAAGTCGCTCGGGACATCCTTCCAGAGATTCACGAGCGATTGGCTTTCCTGAGCGAAGTTGGCCTGGGGTATCTACACCTCGGTCGCGCTGTGACGACGCTCTCGGGCGGAGAAGCACAACGAATTCGGTTGGCCGCTCAACTCGGCTCGAACCTCAGTGGAGTGCTCTATATTTTGGATGAACCCACCATCGGACTCCACTCCCGGGACAACGAGCAGCTGCTCCGCGCTCTCGAGCAGCTCAAGCGAAGAGGAAATTCCGTGGTGGTGGTGGAACATGATGAGGAAACCATGCGACGCGCCGACTGGATCGTCGATCTGGGGCCGGGAGCCGGAGTGGAAGGAGGAAAAGTGATCGCGTCGGGCACGCTGGAGGATCTGCTACGTCATCCGGACAGCGTCACCGGACAATGTCTTCGAGAGGAAAAGCATTTCCCCGCGCGCGGAGAACGCCGTCCGGTGGAGCCTCAGGGCGAGGGCCGAGTCAAGTCCTCCATCGAGTGGCTCGAACTAGGGCCAGTGCACACCCACAATCTAAAACATCTCCAGGTCCGGTTTCCGCTCGGCCGATTCGTGGTGGTCACTGGAGTAAGCGGTTCTGGCAAGAGCACCCTGATTCGCGAATGTCTATTCCCCGCGCTGCACAAGGCCTTGGAAAAATCTAATCGACGATCGAAGAAGACCGATCCGTCGGGACTGCTGAAGGGGTATGAGTCGCTTCGTGCGGTGTACGAAGTCGACCAGTCGCCCATTGGCCGCACCCCGCGGTCCACTCCAGCGACCTACGTCGGGTTCTTCAACGACATTCGCGAAATCTTCGCCCAAACGCCCGAGGCCCGAATGCGCGGCTACTCAACCAGCCGCTTTTCCTTCAACAGCGTCCAAGGCCGCTGCCCCACATGCGAGGGGGCAGGAGTGGTGAAGTTGGAAATGAACTTTCTTCCAGCGGCCTATGTACCCTGCGACAGCTGCGAGGGCCGCCGCTTCAATCTCGAAACGCTGGACATCGAGTTTCAGGGTCGGAATGTCGGTCAGGTACTGGATCTTTCGGTGGCCGAAGCCATCGAGTTCTTCGGAAGGCACACCCGCATCCTTCGCCCGCTCGAAGTGTTACGCGATACCGGTCTGGGATATTTGCGCCTGGGCCAGACCAGTCCCACGCTCAGCGGAGGTGAGGCACAGCGGGTGAAGCTGGTGACGCATCTGCTCAGTGGATTGAAGGACGCGGCGCAGACCGACCGACGTGGTTTTGGAAATCAAAAAAATCTGTTCATTCTGGAGGAGCCTACTGTGGGATTACATATGGCGGATGTTCGTCGATTGGTGGACGTCGTTCAGCGGCTGGTGGACGGCGGCCACTCCGTGGTAGTGATCGAACATAATCTCGACCTCATTGGTGAAGCCGATTGGGTCATCGATCTGGGACCGGAGGGAGGATCCGGAGGGGGGCAGCTGATCGCAGAAGGAACTCCGGAAACAGTCTCTAAAAATCGAAAGTCGCACACCGGTCGCTATCTGAAGA